>CAYGXH010000030.1:0-14566 GCA_964353675.1 uncultured Chlorobiaceae bacterium | reverse complement strand
ACCATTATTTGACGAACGAAAGACCCCTGCATCCCATGTCCCCGCAAAAATATTTGTACTGTTCGTTATAAGACGCTTTGGAGGAGACGTCGGGCCAGTCACGGATGCCCACGTATTTCCAAAATCTGTCGAAATATAAATGTAGCCGTCACTATTTGCCGAAGGATTTCCATTCACATTATCTGGCGGTGGGGTGACTGTTCCCAGGGGACCTTGATAACCATTATTGCCCGCAATAATAAGCGTATCAAACAGAACAAGTGAATTAATTCCATTCTCAAGAATTGTATCTCTCCAATTTGTTCCTAAAGAATCAGAGGAAATTATCCAACCAAAATCTGATTCCATATCACCACGACTATGACCAATCCCTCCAGCAAAAACGCGGTTACCATCGGTCACCAATCCAGGATACCCATACGATCCCGGACCACGTTGATTTATCTCAGTCCATTGTACTCCAGAGTTAGCAGACAAATACAATGAGGCATTGGTGGCTACATAGATATTCGTTCCGCTTACAGCAATATTTTTTACAGGTTTTATCAAGCCAGAACTAAGGGCTGACCAGCTGGTTCCATGATCGTCGGAGAAATAGGAACCGCTATCGGTTCCTGCGAATAATCCCAAACTACTTCCAATGATACAATAGATTTGACTGCTGTCCGGTGTTTGGATTGCTACCCACTGTGCGGTAGCTGTGCCTGCAAAAAATAACGAAAGTAAGCATGTTCGTAAAATCATAGAGAGGGTACGCATATGAGTATCTCCTTATCTGAGCAATAATAATTTCTTTGTTTCAATGTAGTTGCCTGCTTGCAGGCAATAGAAATAAATACCGCTAGGTAAATCGCTTGCGTCAAACGTCACCGACTTGTACCCCGGCTCTTCGATTCCGTTCACAAGAGTTGCTACTTCCCTGCCAAGCACATCAAACACTTTGAGCGTAACGTGGTTCTGCGTTGGGAGTTGGTGGCTGATTGTTGTTGTCGGATTGAAGGGGTTGGGATAGTTCTGATTCAACACATATTGAGTTGGGATTTCTCTTTGTAAAGGTTTTACATCGGTAATCATCTCCGAGAGCGGGCGCTTCCACACTCCACGCCACCAGGTCCCCGTAAAGAGAGTGTTTTCCGAAACTGCAAGAGACGACGATACATTACCTGCCATTGACAATCCTGAATCAACATTAGTCCAACTTGTACCAGTATTGGTGGATAGGTAGATGCCACCGGCAGTGCCGACGAAAAGATTCCCACTCCAGATCGCAAGTGATGAAACATCCAAGTCTCCAAGATTAGAGTTGATGTTGTTCCAGGTTGTACCATTGTCAGAAGATTGATAAATCCCATAAGGAGTATATCTGCATCCCCTGCCTTCACAATTCCACTCTCCTCCACTTGCAAAAAGGTTTGTACCACCGCTATCAAAAGACAATAAAGTAATGCTCGGGATTCCTGAATTGACTGCAGTCCAACTTGATCCATTGTTAGTCGAACGGAAGATGTCTCCACCATCAGTGCCTGCGAAAAGATTCATTCCACTAGCAGCTAACGACAGGATATACCTTGTGGGCAACCCGGAATTGACCGCGTTCCAGGTTGTACCGTTGTCAGTTGAAAGGAATACACCGCCGCCCTCAGTGCCTGCAAAGAGATTAGTACCGCCAACAGCTAAAGATTTGATATACATGTTTGTCAATCCCGAATTAACCGCATCCCAACTAGTACCATTATCGGTTGATAAAAAGACACCGCCACCATATGTGCCTGCGAAAAGATTCATCCCGCTTATAAGAAAAGATGTGACATACTTATTGGTTAAACTCGTACTCTGGTGCGTCCAGCTTGTCCCTTCGTCGGTGGAAATAAAGACTCCGTAGGGATTCCCAACAAAAAGATTCGTCTCGCTGACAATCAGAGTTGAAACGCTCCCGTTCGTCAATCCCGTGTTGACCACGTTCCAGCTCGTACCGTTGTCGGCTGAAAGAAAGATACCATTACCCCAGGTACCTATGAACAGATCTGTACCGCTAAACGCAACAGACTGGATGTCCGTGTTCTCCAGCCCTAAATTGATTTCACTCCAACTCGTACCGTTGTCGGCCGAAAAAAAGGCACGACCACCCGAAGCGCCAACAAGGAGATTAGTCCCCTGGACTGCAAGCACACGGACATCAGTACTTGTCAATCCTGCAGCCGTCCAGCTTGTCCCATTATTGGTGGAAAGAAAAACACCGAAGCCAGTTCCGGCGAAGAGATTCGTACCGCTGGCAGCTAACGATATGACATACATATCTGTCAACCCTGAATCGACCGCACTCCAGTTTGTACCATTGTCGTTCGAAAGAAAGACACCGCCACCATATGTACCTGCGAAGAGATTGGTACCGCTCGCAACTAAAACGGCCATGGCTCCCAATTCCGAGCTGACGATGTTCCAGGTTGTACCGTTATCAGTAGAAAGGAAGACACCGACATTAGTACTTGCGAAGAGATTAGTCCCGCTAAAAGCAAGAGACCAGACTACAGTGTTCGTCAACTCTGAGTTGACCGTACTCCAGCTTGCCCCTTTATTCGTTGAACAATATACACCGCCTTTCCATGTGCCTATAAAAATATTCTCTCCACTGACAAGAAATGACAAAATATAACCTCCATTAGGACCATTGGTTTGTACCCATTGTGCGTGAGCTGCGCTCACAAAAAAGAATATGATCAGGCATGTGAATAAAATCGTAGAGAGAGTACACATTTTTTTTTCCTCCTTATCTTATTAATAATAATTTTTTCGTTTCAATATAACTCCCAGCTGTCAACTTATAAAAGTACACACTGCTCGACAACTTGCTCGCATCCCACGTTACCGACTTGTACCCCGGCTCCTCAACTCCGTTCACAAGCGTTGCGACTTCTCTGCCAAGCACATCAAATATCTTTAGCGTTACCTGGCTTTGCGTAGGAAGTTGATAGCTCATTGTGGTCGTCGGATTGAAGGGGTTGGGGTAGTTTTGTGACAGCATAAATTGTCTTGGCAGTTCAGTTGAAGATGAAGGCACAGCTGATATCATCTCCGCGATTGGCCTTCTCCAAACGCTGCCGCTATAGGTACCGGCGAATAGATCATGTTCAGTCATTGTTAGGGACAGAATCCACTGGCTCGTCAATCCAGTATCGACTCTGGTCCAGGTGATACCGTCGTCGGAGGAGCGGAAAATACCCGCATATGTACCGGCGAAGATAGATTGGGATATAACGGTGAGTGCTGTGACACCATAATCCCACATCCGCGTCCAGCTTTCTCCATCAACATTCAAACGAAATACACCATCACCGGTGCCAGCATAGAGAGTCGACTCACACACAGCGAGAGCATAGACGTGGTTCCTCGTCAATCCGTTGTTGATTGGTATCCAAGTAACTCCCTCATCTGAGGATGAAAACACCCTCACACTATCTGAAGTACCGACAAAGAGCTTTGTGCCGAACGCAGCAAGGGAGTAGATGGACAGCCCCGTGATTCCATTATTTCGAGGTTCCCATGTCGTCCCGTTATCGGTGGAGCGATATACCCCGTTTCCTGTACCAGCATAGATAGTACCATCACGAGAAAAGAAGACATAAACCCCTAGGACTGTAACAACCTCAGTCCATGTAGTGCCGTCGTCGTCGGAGCGAAAAATATCTGATCCTGTACCAGCGAACAGAGTAGATCCAGCTACATGGAGAGCCCAGACAGAAACGGATGTCGGACCGTTTGTCACTCTCGACCAGGACTCTCCGTTGTCGGAAGAGCGGAAGACTCCGTTAAATTGCGTTCCCGCGAAAAGATACGACCCGTGTACGGTCATTGAAGGGATATCGGTAATCGGCAAACCATTATTGATAGGCGATAACGTTGAGCCTAGGCCGGATGAGTAGAAAACTCCCAGACGCGTCCCTGCCATGAGCTCGTCTCCACTCGTTGCAAGCGTATATACGACCCACATATACGAATCGGATTCAACCGGGAGCCAGTTCGTGCCGTTGTTTGTTGTACGGTAGACTCCATGGCCGCCGGCATAGACGTTCATTCCACTTACCGCCAGGGAATAGATGTTCCCGCTCATCACCTTCATCCAGCTAGCGCCATCGTCGGTTGAACGGAAAACACCGCTTCCCCATGTCCCGGCATAGAGGTTTGTTTCGCTCGCGGCGATCGCGTGGACGAGGGTGTCCGACAACCCGTTGTTGATTGCCATCCAGGATTCACCATCATCTGTCGTACGGAAGATCCCTCGACCTTCGGTTGCCGCAAAGAGATCCGAACCCTTGATGGCCAGCGATCTCACGGGGGCATCGGGGAATCCGTTGTTGACGAGCGACCAGCTGGAGCCTTTGTCTGTGGATCGATAGACATGACCGGTCCAAGTCCCGGCGAACACTCTGGTGTTGCTCACGGCAAGCGTGGAAATGGCCTCGGACAAACCATTATCGAGATGTGTCCATGTCGCAGTTCTATCAGTAGAAATAAAGACCCCATCCGGCGTACCTGCGAAGATATCCGATCCGTTCACGGCAATCGCCTCAACGGCCCAGGCGTGCAAACCAAGATTTGGGAGACTGCTCCTATCCCATTGCAGTCCATGGTTTTGGGACTGGAAAAGGCCACATCCCCATGATCCAGTGATGAGTAGAGTGTCCTGAAAGGCGACGGACAGGATAAACCCGCCGCCGTAGGGTCCATTGGTTTGCACCCACTGTGCAGTAGCTGTTCCTACGAGTAAAAATGAAATCAATATTGAGACTAAGATTGTAGAAAGATTACGCATGGTCAGTCCTTTCAAAATGGGGAAAATAAAATCTTTATAAATGTACCCATTTAACGGGGCGTGTAGGTATTAATAATCCGACAAAAGCTGTAAATATTCGGACATTTATAGGAAAGTGTTGAAAATGAATAGTAAAGCTAAGCTGTTGAGTGGCTGACTAAAAAGTAATTATTACCGTCATTGCGATCCCGCTCATATTATTGAGCGGGAGAAGCAATCAGACCTTTCAATTTTGCTCAATTTATCAGATTGCTTCGTCGCTTCGCTCCTCGCAAAGACATTTTGCTTTCTTTTTGGACAACCCCTCTACATCACCCTATTCTGTATAGGAACCTCGGACGGCGGATAGCCAAAACGTTCCCGGAAGCAGGAACTGAAATAAGATGGACTGCCGAATCCTACCTTATATGCTATATCGGCAATGGAACCAGCATTCTTTTCCAGCAACTCCCGGGAACGCTGGAGGCGAACATATTGGATGAACTCCGATGGTTTAAGATTCGTAAGCGCCTGAAGCTTCCGGGCAAGATGCCTTTGACTCAGACATGCCTCCCGCGCAAGCTCCTCGACGCTGAAATTCTCATCACCTAAATTTTTCTCCACCACATCCATTACTTTTTTCAACAACGAATCGTCGAGTGATGTGACTGCAACCTCGCCGGGTTTCAGTACAACACCTGCTGAGAATTTCTGCCTCAGTTGCTTTCTTTGCTCAATTAGATTCTTGACTCTCGCAAGTAATTCCTTCGAATCGAATGGTTTCGTAACGTAGTCATCAGCACCGATTTCTAATCCTTCGATCTTGCTGTCTGTTCCTGCCCTTGCCGTAAGCAGAATCACCGGTACATGGCTCGTCCGTACATCCTGCTTTAGCGCACGACATAGTTCAAAACCATCCATCTCAGGCATCATTACATCGCTTATCACAATGTCCGGTATTACCTCAGTCGCGCGTTCTAATCCTTCTTTTCCGTTACCCGCTTCATTAACAGCATAATCAGCCGTAAGGAATTCACGGATGTAAGCGCGCAGATCTGGATTATCTTCAACTACAAGAACTATCGGCTTTCCGTCTGTTGAATTTTCTGCGATCGATGAAGCGTAAACAGGTGAAGATTCGACGATGACGGCATTCTCTGTTTCAGACGGAATAGCCACAATTTCTTCTGCTGAATATCTTCCCTGGTCGATTGGGATCTTTACTGTAAAGGTTGATCCCTTCCCCAACGTACTATCCACTGTAACGCTTCCATGATGCAGTTGGGTCAGTTCCCAGACCAATGCCAGACCTATGCCGGTTCCTTCAACATGATGAGAATCATCCGCGCGGTAGAAACGATTGAATATGTTGGGAAGATGCTCGGCAGGGATGCCGGAACCTGTGTCTGAGACAGAAATTACAACCATACCATCACGATTTCCTTTCTGACCCCCTCTTTCTCTCCCCCTTATCAATGGGGAGATATCGTTCCCTCCCCTTACTAAGGGGAGGGTTAGGGTGGGGTCGATACTAACACTCACCGATACACTTGCACCATCCGGAGTAAACTTCAATGCATTCGACAAAAGGTTGTTCACGATCTTTTCAAGCTTATCTGCGTCAAAGAAACCTTCTACCGAATCTGTATCGGATGTAAATTCAAGATCGATCTTCTTCCGCTCTGCCCACGATTCGAACGACATAACAATCCTCCTAAGAAAAGTAATGATATCGCCATTCGAAACATGAAGCTTCATAGCGCCCGATTCGACTTTTGAGAAATCAAGAAGTTGATTCACCAATCCGTAGAGTTTATTTGCATTATTTTTAATCAGATTCAGTTTCTGGAGTGTCGCAGGATCCTTAATCGATTCCTTCATTTGGTTTGCCGGACCCAAGATTAACGTAAGCGGCGTGCGGAACTCATGCGAGATGTTCGCAAAGAAGCGGGACTTTAACTTGTCAACCTCAGCCAGCCGCTCCGCTTGAAAATGTTCCATGTCGGCATGCTGTTTCAGGTAGATTTGCCTGAGCCGTAACCGGTATCCTCCAACAAGTGCCCCAAGGAAGAAAACGCCGTAGATTGTGTATGCCCACCATGTTCTCCACCAGGGTGGCGCTATTGAAATTGCCAATGAGATTTCCTGATCGGGCCATCTACCATATTTGTTGATTGCTTTCACTCTGAATGTATAATCACCAGGACTTAAACCCGAGTAGCGTACATAACGACGATCGACAGATTTGACCCACGTATTTTCAAGACCTTCAAGCATATAAGAGTAGTCTGTCAGATGTGTAGCGCCTGGATTAATAGCTGCAAATTCGAATTCCAGAACGTTTTGTGTAAATGGTAATTTAAAAACAGACCCCTCGGAAAGGTTATGCGTGGAGATATCCAACGTATCGTTTACGGTTAATCTAGTGAACACGAACGGCGGAGCCGATTCAGGCTTGAATACACTATCAGGATGGACGATGTTCATTCCATGCCTGCCTGTTATTACCATCCGATGGTCCGGGAGTTGAAACATTTCATACATGTCCGTAAAGAGACCATCCGACACATCAAAGTTCGAAAATGTATCGGTAGCGGGATCAAATATCCCAAGAACCCCGGGATGATAGTGTGTCCATATTCTCCCGTACTGATCATAACCGAAGATCTCAACAACCGCCGGATTAATTATCGCTTCGTTTGGATGGTTTCTGAAAGAACCGGTTACAGGATCATAGGAAGAGAGCAAACGGGTACTACTCATCCAGATAGTTCCCTGCCGATCCTGACATGTCGTCCATGATTCGTTACCGAGAGATTTGGGACCATTTAGGGGATGTTCAAAATGTTCAGTTATTTTTCTGGACGGATCTATAATAAACAAACCATTAAAACCGTCCGAGATCCATATCTTTCCGCTGCTATCTTTCATAAGATACCATACGTTGAACAGGCGTGAAAGTATCGTATCCTGCACCTCCGAATACCGTCCGGTGTTAAGGTCGAATTTCCTGAGCCCCGACTCATTAGAGGCAATCCAAAGTGTATCATTTTCCCCGGGTATAAGACCGAGGCAACAATTGCCCCTTCGCTTCAGGGGGGGAGTTTGTTTTGAGGGTCGGAAGTTTTTAACCGTTCGCGATCCTGGAGTAAATTTATAGATACCTAAACTATACGAACCATACCAGAAATTACCTTTACCATCATAATATGAATTTGCAACACCCTTGTGACCATAATTTGATCGATCGCCCCGAAAAAGATCCACTGTTTGAAGCACATTTAAATCAGATACATTCACATTGACGACGTTTCCTTCTGTACTGATCCACACCGTCCCATCATTCCAAAGATTGACAGTTTCTGTTTCACGGGGTTTCCCATCGCTGCCGCGCAGTGCAAAATGAGGGAAGCGTAAAGTCTTGCGTGAAAGGAAGTAGATCCCCTCTTCCATCGTACCTACCCATAGTGTGCCTGTACTATCAGTCGTTAAGTATAATCTAGTAGATCGTAATGAATCACCTGAAGAAAATAAATATTCCTTATATAACCCTTCCGATGGATCAAATAAATGGAGTTCGGTTTCCATTGCAACCCACAGACGTCCGTCTTTGTCCAGTGTGAGATCATCAATATTTTTCTCTATCTGCTTGTTCCCTTTATATGAATATTTGTGGTAAGAAGTGAGGGGTCGTTTCGACCTTTCAAAAAGGAATAATCCGTGAGTTGTAGTCCCGATCCAGAGTTTTTCGGGATTTTGCCACAGTAACCGTGTTGTAGGGATGCTGTCCAATCGGATACCCCTCAAAAGAGGTAAATGGAGGCGTGCGACCTTGCCTGATTTCCGGTCGATTGTGAATAAACCACCCACCGAAGAGACAAGGACTTTCGTACTATCCCAATTATCGATGTCATAAATCGGACCTCCAAATCCCTCTGATTCAAATGAATGAAATCTCAAACGACTTATCATGCTGTCTATATTCTTGTCTTCCGTCGTTGCAGAAAAATCGATACACAGAACTTCCTTTCGACGGGAACCTACCCATATATTCCCAAGCCTATCTTCATGAATAGTTGTGATGGTCTGAAACTTCGGAAAATTAGCATCCCCTTGCCGCTTAAGAAAATGTACAAAGCGATTATTTTCAATATCATAAAGATCAAGTCCTGTCCGATTTGTTCCGATCCATAGATAGCCGCGGCTATCCATGTGAAGCGCAGAAATAATATTTGAAGATAATGAGTTTGTATCTCCCGTCTTATACTGGAACGACTTATATGTGTAGCCATCATAACGTACAATTGCACCAATAGCGGCGATCCAAATAAATCCCTTCTGATCACGGACAACGGTACATCGAGTAACGTTTCCGCCGGGTATTGTAAGATGGTTGAAGTGGAAAACGGGCAGGAGTTTTTCCTGTGCGGGGAGCAACGGACACCAAAGAAGAGTAAAGATTATTAAGAAAAGAAAAGGGGTGAACGCCACACTTTGCCTTTGGTGATGAGTGAAGTATCCTACAAAATTCTGGTACGAAATCATATCAATACGTCGATTGATACATAATGAACTCTTCAGAATCTACACAACAATACGTCATCCAACGGAAACCCCCTTTTTTAATTACATGAAGGTAAGAAGATTATAAAGGATTGTCAATTAGCCGATTTGCCTCATTAAAAATCTATTCCAAAGGCAGATGATGCCTCACCTTAGTTTCTATTCCAAATGGTTTTATCGGTCTCCCTGTAAATATTACAGGGAGATTCATCCATGTGACTCCAAATGCGTGAAAAACAGGCAGTAATATGAGAGCTTGCGGAATGATTTCGAGCATCAGGCAAAAAAGAGCGAGGCCGGATCCTGAATAAATGTGTTGAACTAACGGGATATACCCGTTGTTACGCCGTATTTTAGTTACAGTGCTGTGGTAAAAAGCAGGTGCGCATGATGGCGAAATAAAGGGTAATATTCATTCCCGGCCATGTACGGCCGCATGGGACCACCACGAAGCGCTTAAGCCGCTACGGTAGTTCTGTGATCCTCGATGATTGAGGAACATCGAATATACAAGATCAGGGGAAAATGGGAATGGTATGAAATAGCGTATTTCAACCATTTTCTTTTAACTTGGATTTATGTAAATTTGTGGAGTATCATTCCACATTTTTACATAGGCAGTACAATCATCGGACGAGCTATTCAAATTGAGAAACTCATAAAACCTAATAAAGCGCTCATCATCTATGGCGCACGACGGGTACGTAAAACTACCCTTCTGAATGATTTCCTATCGCATTTTAAATGGAAGTACCGCATCGATTCCGGTGATAATATGAGAATCCAGCATCTCTTTTCCCTCAGCCTTGAATACACGATCCACCCCGTTTTAGGGCGACTTCTTTCTCAGGGGCATAAAAATTACTCAATACATTGAGATAATTTACTCAGTATGTTGAGTAAGTAGTAAAGATATATAACTATGCTCCCTGTGTATAATCCTTCCCGAGGCTAGATCGCCTCAAGGACCAGCTCGGCTATATCTTTTACCTGCACCCGATCAGCGGCTTCTTTATCCTTTACACCGTCAGTCAGCATCGTCATACAGAACGGACATGCAGTCCCGATGACATCTGGATTAAGTCCGAGCGCTTCTTCCGTACGTTCATGGTTTACACGCTTCCCGATAGTCTCCTCCATGAACATCCTCGCCCCACCTGCACCACAGCAAAATCCCTTGTCAACAGATCTTTTCATTTCAACTGTGCTTACTCCCGGAATTGATTTAATTGCCTTGCGCGGTGCATCATAAATTTCATTATACCTACCTAAATAACAGGAATCATGATAGGTAATCTTTGCTTTCGTTCCCTTCGAAAGCTTCAGCTTACCAGATTTAATCAGATCCATGATAAAATCGGTATGATGCACGACTTCATATTTTCCTCCAAACTGCGGATACTCGTTCTTTATCGTGTTGAAGCAATGCGGACATGTTGTAACGATCTTCTTAAACTTGTATTTGCCCATTGTCGCGACATTCTCCGTAATCAGCATTTGTGCAAGATACTCGTTGCCCGCACGCCTTGCCGGATCGCCGTTGCATTTTTCTTCCGTCCCTAAAATCGCAAAATCAATCCCCGCTATTTGCATAAGTTTTGAAAATGCCTTCGTCACTTTTTTATATCGGTTGTCATACGAGCCTGCACATCCTACCCAGAAAAGGACATCTACCTCCTGCTTATCAGCTATCAGCGGTATATTCAATCCCTCCGCCCAGTCAGCACGCGAAGCATGACTGAATGCCCAAGGTGTAAAATTTCTCTCAAGATTCTGGAATACTACCTGCATCTCCTTCGGGAATCGGGATTCATTAAGTACTAGATACCGCCGCATATCAATAATCGAATCGATGTGCTCTATCTGCACCGGACATTCCTGCACGCATGACATGCACGTCGTACACGCCCAAAGCTCGTCTTCAGTGATGTAATTATCGATCAATTGTCTGCTTAATCTCTCATCATTCACAAGTTCATTATTCGAATTCTGCCATTGACCTTTGATCCGCCAAAAAGCCGGCGGGCAAGCAAATGACCCGCCAAAAAACCGGCGGGCAGGCAACTGACCATTGACAATCATAGGCGCTTTTTCCATCGTTCTGGCGCGGATATCCATTATTATTTTCTTCGGCGATAGCGGCTTTCCCGTTATGTTGGCAGGACATGCCGCAGTGCATCTTCCGCACTCCGTACACGTGTACCCATCCAGCAACTGCTTCCAGGTCAAATCATCAACATCGGAAGCGCCGAATTTCGTTGCGGTTTCATCCGAGAGATTAAGCAGTTTCAGGTTTGCACGGTTTGTGAGCTTCGCCAGATAAACATTTGGTATTGAGGAAAGTATGTGAAGGTGTTTTGAATAAGGCAGATAATTCATCAGTCCGAGAACAAACAGTATGTGTATCCACCAGAACAACTCAAACCAGAAATTCTGCTGTTCATACGATGCTCCGGCAAACATTCCCGCGAGCTGCTGTGACACAAACCTTCCCATATGGATCGGATCGTCGGTTCTGGCAATATGCGCCGCGTTTTGTCCAAACATTGACAGCATGACAAATAATATCGAAACCAGAATCACTGTTGCATCAAACTGAGCATGTCCGGTAACTTCCAGACGTTTCGGTCGCAGGACATACCTCCGGAATAATGCAAAGAGTACCGAGCCGACCACACACAAACCCATCATATCCTGGAGTGCCGTCAATGGATGGTAGAGCGCACCTAAAAAAGAAAAGCTGAAACCCGGTCGCAAACCCTCACCGATTGATTCAAGGATCGCGATCAACAAAACGACAAATCCCCAGAAGATCAGAAAGTGCATGATACCGGCAACTGGTTCGCGTAAGAGCTTCAGCTGCCCGAACGCGATCGTCATAACATTCTTTAGGCGTTCTGAAACGTTCCCGGCTCGCTTTTCCGGTTTACCGATTTTTAGATAAAGTATGAGACGGCGGATGTTAAATGTGAATAATGTAAAGGCGGAAAATAGAATTAAGATAAAAATTATCGATTTAGCAGGCATAAGGAGGCTTTCCCTCGGATTTCAAGATCAGTCATTAACTATCATTTCCCCTTCCATCACTGTGATTGCTTGTCCACCGATCCGGATCAAAGGTTGTGCACTTTCTCCGATGTCTACTCTTATCTGAATCCGGCCTTTTCTTCCAATGGCATCTCCCTGTTCGGCTTGAAAATTATAGGTACCTCTCTCCGATGGGATATGACCATGTTCTAGAAGTATCTGTGTCAGGGGTCCGTGTGCTGAACCCGTAACCGGGTCTTCATTGGTACCTTCGTTTGGAGCAAAAAACCGTGAGTGAACCTTCGATTCCCTGTCGATGGTTTCGGTTGTGAAAACACATAATCCCCGGAGGTTGCGTGATGTAAGGAAATATGACATAGTTATGAAATTCGGTTTCATGGTAAAGAGCGTGTGAAGACGCTTGACAGGTACGTAAAGGTAATCGTTGCGCATCATCGGTATCTTGCTGTCAAATTCGCTGATGGAAATATTAAGGACACGAATGAGATCGATTTTATACTGACCGATCCTCTCAAGCCGCGTGGGATTCAACTGGATCATCACCGTATTGTTGTCTTTCTTCTTCTCTACCTCAACCGGAAGAATTCCTGATGCAGTATCGACGTTGAATTCATATTTTCCATCGGCTTCCATTCCTAGTGCACTTTCTTCCGCCAACGCATGGAAGCTGGCAACGGTGGCGTGTCCGCAGAGCGGTACCTCAATTACAGGGGAGAACCAGCGGATTCGTAACCGTGCACCCGGTTTTGTGGAAGGAAGAATAAAAGCCGTTTCAGAGAGATTAACCTCGCTGGCTATCCTCTTCATCTGGATTTCGGATAATGGGGATGCATCCAGAACAACTGCAGCCGGATTACCCGTATGAGGTGTGCGAGTGAACGCATCAACATATTTTATCCGTACTTTTGTCATTTTAATTTCCTCTAACGGGTATCATCCGGAGATTTTGTAAACTCGTAAAATATTACGATAAATATAAACGATAAAATCCGAATAACTTTATCGCATTGTGATACTAGTCGTTAAAATTTTGGATTAAGTTAATAATATCGTTTGAGAAAATCAAGAAATTTTTATCACATATAAATTTTTGCGATAATCCTACCTGCTTTTCCCAAAGTAAATTTCGGAGAGAACTTTCTTCATTTCCATGAATGCCCTTGCCCTGTGGCTGGTTTTATTCTTTTCATCCATCAACATTTCAGCATATGTAACGTTATACCCATCCGGTATAAAAAGCGGATCGTAACCAAAACCACCGCTGCCGCGTAATCCATTGGCGATTTTTCCCGTACAAATACCTTCCGTAGTTTTCTCATAATCTGCCGCTACAAACGCGGCTACCGACCGGAAACGCGCACCGCGATCCTTCGCGGGCAGTTTCTTCAACTCCCGGAGGAGCTTACGGTTGTTATCATCATAGCTGACATTTTCTCCCGCATAGCGCGCAGACCACACACCGGGAGCCATCTTTAAAGAATAAACCTCAAGACCTGTATCATCTGCCAGCGCCGGAATATTTGTTTCAAGAAAAACCTTCCTCGCCTTCTTCAATGCATTCTCCTCAAGAGTTATCCCGTCTTCCTCTATATCAGGTATTGCAGGATATTCCATTAAACTAACGATCCGGATCGGAAGATTCGCAAGAATGGCTGAGATCTCTCTGAACTTTCCAGGATTACGCGTTGCTAGAATAATTGTCTGCATTAAAGCCAACCTTATGCATTGAGTGATTAGTCAATTGTTATTGGCACATTGGGCATGAAATGTCATTCGTCAATAGTCATTTGTGACTCGTAACTTGGTTGTTCGTACTTTGTGGTTTACTCTATGCTCTTTGCTGTTTAGTCATTCGTATCCGCCTTGATGCGCAGATGAGGATGGGGCTATCTGTCATTGTCTTGAACACGATTTAAATGATTCAAGGATTAACCGGAGGTTTGGACCGAATTAAAAGATTTTTGTTGTACACCCTCTTAAAACCATGTCCCAATGTACGATGAACCTGCATCGCCCATCCGATAATCTTATGAGTAAGATCATATATCGTGTCAATCTTTTAATCCTTAAAATCGTGTTCAGACATTTTGAGCGCGGAGTTGTGATCTTTGAGCACGGAGTCCTTAGCAAACCTTGCGAAGGATCTCAATGTTGAAACAGAACAAA
>CAYGXH010000029.1:0-14621 GCA_964353675.1 uncultured Chlorobiaceae bacterium | reverse complement strand
TTCAGTTCCTCCCCTTTGTACACTTCCCCCCCGTCCTTCATGACAGGCAATCCCCTGCGATGTTTCCCGCTCGTATCTGCAGAATCCTCTGCACCGAAAGCCGTTAGCGTCGATGTATCCCAATCGATATCAATCCTCTCCGCCTGCAGTCCCATCATCTGGTATTTGATGTCTCCTTTTCTGTACATCGACATTATCTTCGTACTGATGGTGAAAACGATCGAATCCGAACAGGAATATGTAATAACTGTATCGACGCCGCTGACGGCAACCGAATCACGGGAGGCAACTAGAGTGTCTATTTTTACGGAATCGGCAGGAGTTTTCACAGTATCGGCGAAACCATTCACCTGCGAACGAGCTGCAGTCGAGACGAATAGGAAAATGAGTATGACCGGCAAGTGTTTAAACATGGTGTTAGAGGACGAGACTCGCCGCTCCGATTATCCCCGCATTATTACCAAGCGAAGCGCGTATTACCTTCACACCGGCCTTGTGCGGCTTGAGAACACGTGAGCGGACACTCGAGAGAATCGCCTCATATACGAAACCGGGGGCGGCTGAGATGCCTCCACCGATAACAACGACTTCGAGATCAAGTACATTCAGAATCGATGCCAGCGCGGCACCCAGCAGGGTACCGGCTTCCTTCAGAATGCTGATGGCGGTAGGATCTCCGAGTTCTGCAGCTTTTGATATGATTACGGGCTCTATTCTATCGAGTTTTCCATCTACAAGTTTCTCGATTATTGCTCTCTCTCCGCTCCTTAGCGTAGTGAATATTTCTTTGGTTCTCAGTGAGAGGTAACGTTGACCAATATAACTTTCGATGCATCCGATACCGCCGCAATTACAGGCCGCACCATCGTAGTCAATCGACAGGTGGCCAATTTCACCTGCTCCGCCATTGGGACCCCGGTACAGTTTACGATTGATAATGATACCGCCGCCAATTCCCGTTCCCCATATCACAAAAAGGAAATCCTTAAATTCAATCCCGGCGCCAAAGCGGGACTCCGCCAGCGCGGCACAGTTTGCATCGTTTTCGACATATACTGGCACGGAAAACGACTGCCGGATTTTCTTTGCTACATCGACGGATGACCAATTGGCAAAGTTTGGGGGGTGCTGAACCGTTCCATCCGTACTTGACACAACTCCCGGCGTGCCGATGCCGATTCCCTTGCAGTCGCGCAGTTTATATTTTCCCAGCGCCTCCTGAATGGAAAAAATGATCTGCTGTATTACGGCCGCAGGCCCCTTGTCTGCTTTCGATTCCACTGATATCTGGTTGGATATGGAGCCGTTTACTTCCACGATTCCGGTTTTAACATTCGTCGCGCCAAGGTCAACGCCGACGGCAAATGATTTTTTACTTTTCATCGTTGTTTTTTACTCCACCATGTGTTCAGACGCTTTAGTATTTCTCCCTCTTCACCCTGATCTGACGGCTTATAATAAATTTTATTCTTCAATGCCTCCGGAAGATACTGCTGTTCGGTAAAGTGGCCGGGGTGACTGTGCCCATACAGATACTCTTCGCCGTACCGTAAGTCTTTCATGAGTTTTGTCGGGGCATTGCGCAGATGGAGCGGAACCTCATAGTGCACTTTACTGCGAACATCCGCCAAACCTTCCTCGATTGCCATATAAGACGCGTTGCTCTTCGGGGCTGACGCGAGATATATTGCCGTTTGTGATAGGATTATCCTCGCTTCCGGCATTCCAATGTAATCTACGGCTGTGAAGCAGCTCGTGGCAAGCGCCAGAGCATGCGAATCGGCGTTTCCGATATCTTCCGATGCAAGGACGATCATTCTCCGGGCAATGAATTTCGGATCTTCACCTCCCTCGAGGAGGCGTGCAAGCCAGTAAATTGCAGCATCCGGATCGCATCCCCTCATACTTTTAATGAAGGCGGAAATTATGTTGTAATGTTCCTCTCCTCCCTTATCATACCTCAGATTGCGGCGCTGGAAAGCTGCCTCAATTTCCCTGCCATTGATGGTCCGTTCCCCATTTTTATCCTTCTCCGTCAGACGCAACGCAGTTTCCAGGCCGTTGAGAAGAATACGCGCATCACCGCCGGAGAGGAGCATGAGTAACTCACGTTCTTTTGTACCCACATGAATTCTTTGCAGCTTCAGAACTGTATCATCAGTGAGGGCGCGGTCAATGATCGTATCTAAATCCTTACCGGACAGCGGTTCGAGCACATAGACCAGACAGCGCGACAGGAGGGGCGGTATGATTTCGAAGGATGGATTTTCTGTCGTTGCGCCAATCAGAACCACATCTCCCTCTTCGACGCTATGCAGGAGTGCATCCTGCTGTGCTTTGTTGAAACGGTGAATCTCATCGATGAAGAGAATTGTTCTCCGCTGAATACGTGTGCGGTTGGTATGTGCGCGATCGAGAACCTTACGAACTTCCTGCACTCCCGAAGATACAGCGTTCAACTGGAAAAATTCGGCATTGGTATGCCTGGCTATAATCCGCGCGAGAGTGGTCTTCCCGCAACCCGGAGGTCCCCAGAATATCATAGACGGCACTTCATCTTTCTCGATGAAGATACGCAGGGGCTTTCCCTCCCCAATCAGATGATGCTGACCTACACAATGGTCTATATCCTGCGGGCGCATACGCTCAGCAAGCGGCACAGAGCCGGCGCTGTTCACTTCTTTACGCCCGGGGTCAGATTTCTCAAAGAGATCCATAGGGAATGGTTAGGTATGCTTCCGATGATATGAAACGTGTGTACACTCTGATGTACAGAGGATAATCACACAACTGCTTACAGCTTATCTCTCTTCACTTTATAAACGGTCTCATCTTCCCGAATTAAGCCATATTTTTCTCTTGCGACTCTCTCGATCGCTTTAGGGTTGCTCTCGAGCGCTTTCGACTGCTTCTGGAGTTCATCACGTTTCTTTTCCGCTATCATCAGCTCCTGAATTTTTTCTTTCTTTGTTGCTTCGAGAGAGATTCGTTCGATTATGCCTCTTTTACTGAAAAGCATAAACGAAATAACGGGAATGACGATGAGGAGCGGAATGACGACACTTTTTTTCCTCATCGTCTTATTGAGCCATGTTTTTACCTTTGGCTTGGCTTTTCGGTAGTATTGATATTCCATGGGAAAAATGTAAGATATATTTTGATGGAAATCAAATTTCAACTACCGATACCATGCTCTTTTAGGCGCGTATACGTGCTGCAGACGTCCATTTTCACGATTTCGCTCGATTGCCAGTCGAATTAGTTCATCCAGAAGCCGCGGATAGGGAACACCTGTGGCTTCCCAGAGTTTCGGATACATGCTGATTGAAGTGAATCCCGGGATTGTGTTGATTTCATTAAAATAAATTTTCCCTGTTTTTCTGACAACGAGAAAATCTATTCGTGCCATGCCTGCACATTCGACGGTTTGAAACGCATCGACTGCCATATTCTGTAATTTACGAACCAGGGTTCGCGGGAGCTGAGCAGGGATTATCGGCTTAGACGCTCCGTCTACGTATTTGGCATCATAGTCGTAAAATTCATTTGAAGGAATAATTTCACCCGGAACCGATGCACGGGGTGTATCATTCCCCAGCACACCTACTTCGATCTCTCGGGCATCCTCAATACTTTCTTCCACAAGAATTTTCCGATCGTACCGGCCCGCAAGAAGAATTGCTTTTTTTAATTCGCTGCGGCGATGGACCTTCGAAATGCCGACGCTCGATCCCAGATTAGCCGGCTTGACGAAGTACGGATAATCCAGATTCTTTTCAACCATCGCCCTTACTGCGGCAGGATCTTCGCGAAAGTCGTGAGCATAAAAAAAGACAGATGGACTAACCGGTATGCCTCTGAGACAACACAGCTGTTTTGTCATTACCTTGTCCATGCTGACAGAAGAACCGAGCACTCCGGCACCGACGTACGGTATGTTCGCCAGCTCGAGAAGTCCTTGGAGAGTCCCATCTTCACCGAAGGTCCCGTGCAGTACGGGAAATACAACATCCAGACTAATTCTTCGGAGGATTTGAGATGCAGCAGCCCATGACAGAAGACCATGCGTAGTCGGATCCGGCGACAGGATGCTCTGATTTCGTCTGCTCCGATATCGTCTCTGTTTAAGGTCGTTAAAAATATTCGCATCGCTGAACCAGCGACCGTCAGGCATGATTCCAACAGGAACTATGGTATACCGTTTCCTGTCAATAGCATTCATGATTGATTCAGCTGAAACGAGGGACACTTCATGTTCTGCCGAGCGACCCCCGAAAAGTACTCCAACCCTTATTTTTTCCATACTTCGAATCTTTGTTTTCACTTTAATCATTGGGAACCTTGCAGTAAATTTTTTAAAAGTTCGTGAAATCTTCTGTCAATTTCTCCCGTATCGATGTGCGGTCAGAGAATATTTCCATCTCCCCGGCGGGCAGTGACATTTCCCTCTACCGCTGTCACAAATACTTTTTCCTCGAGTCGATGACAAACCGCAATCAGTTGTCGTCTTATATCGTATTTTTCTTCAGGCACTTTTTTACAGTACGCTCAACAATTCATCGATGACATAATACTTTCGAAAGGGAGGCATAATATAGGCGCCCGCAACCATTTGTTTTGCCTGGCGTAACATTTCTTTTGCCTGTTTTATTCCGACGGCGGCGGCATGATCGCCTGCCGTGCGCAGTTCATTTCTGATTTTTTCGGGAATCCTCATACCTGGTACTTCATGGTGCAGAAAATCACCGTGGCGGTAACTTCGCAGAGGAATGATGCCGACCATGAGAGGTATCTTGAGACGATCGATGGCGTTCAGAAATTTTTCCAGCGTAGCCATCTCGAACAACGGTTGAGTGAAAAACATTTGTGCCCCAGCTTCGGCTTTCCGCTCACATTTTTGTATTTCCTTCTCAAAGTCAGCAGCAGACGGATTTGCTGCACACGCAATGAAAAATGAGGTCGGCGTACCTATAGAATTCCCCATGAGATCGACTCCTTTATTCATTGCGTTCACAGCGCGGATTAGTCCGACAGAATCCACGTCAAAAACCGATGATGCCTGCGGATAATCCCCGATACCCGTTGGATCACCAGTCACGCAGAGAACATTGCGTAAGCCCAGCGCGTAGGCACCAAGAAGGTCAGACTGCAGTCCGATGAGATTGCGGTCCCTGGTTGTGCAGTGCGTGATAACGTCAATCCCCGTCCGCTGCTGCACCTGGAGCGATATGGAGATTGGTGACATACGGAGGCGCGCACGGGCGCCATCTGTGATGTTGACTGCGTCGATCTTATGCTCATAACAGAATTGAGCGCCTTCCAGAACGCTTGTCATCTCTACTCCGCGAGGGATATCAAGCTCTACTGCCAGGAGAAACTTCTTATTGACATTTTTTGAAAATCTCGACCAGCGGGATGGTGCAATATAGTAACGCTGTTCAACCTCATCAACAACCTTCTCCGCACCCTGAACGACGCGTTCTTCATATGAACCGATTTCCATTCCCTTCACCGCATCGGCAATTGCTTTAATATGCTGGGGTGTAGAGCCGCAGCATGCGCCGATAAGTGTCGTACCGGCCCGAACGAGATCCTTCGCATGAGCGGCAAGGTACTCGGGTGTCGCGTGGTATATAGTCCTCCCCTCGAAGAGCGTCGGAATACCGGCCGCCGGCTGTGCAGATACAACTATGCCCCGACGATACATACCGCGGATGAGATTTACCATCCTCTGCGGACCTATGGAGCAGTTCGCACCCACGACGTCCGCCCCCTTTTCCATCAGGTGGTCGACGACCTCGCGAGGGAATGACCCTCCTAATATTTCGGAATCTTCGGAAAATGCCTTCTGCGCAACGACCGGAAGATCAGTGAGCTCCTTCACAGCTGCGAGCGCTTCATCAAGTTCATCTATGCTCACAAATGACTCAAGCATGATGAGATCGATGCCTTCGGAAAGGAGTATTTCTGCCTGCTCGCGGAACACCACTTTCGCCTCTTGACGTTTTATTTTACCTATCGGTTCAAGAAGCTGACCCGTCGGTCCGATCGCACCTGCGACATAGACATTATTCCCGGCGGCACGGCGGGCGATGGCCACACCCTGCCTGTTAATTTCGTTGAATTTATCCTGAGTATGATATTGCGTAAGCCTGAGCCGATTTGCGCCGGAAGTATTCGTCTCGATTATCTCAGCACCGGCCTGGATGTACTCACGATGAATGGATTCGACAATCTGGGGATTTTTTACATTGTATATCTCATGGGGGAGTTCGTTAAAACCGTACAGCTCGAGCAGTGTCCCCATCGCACCATCACATACGATGAGTCCCCGCTTCAGTCTTTCCCGGAATGGCGCCTTCATAGGTTGATTATTTAAACAAAATACGTACTGAGATTATACCAAATCGAGGATAGAGAAGCAAACGTTGAACTTAAAAATATTCAACGATGCACTGTGATGAGTAATAGAGGGGTATACATCCATCAGCGGTATTTGATGTACTCTTCGGCAATCTGTACGGCATTCGTTGCGGCTCCCTTGCGTAGGTTATCAGCCACGATCCACAGATTGAGGCCGTTCGCAATAGTATTATCACGCCGGATACGTCCCACAAAAACATCGTCCTTCTCGTGTGACAAGAGCGGCATCGGATAAAGAGAATGTTCATCATCATCCATCACGGTGATTCCAGGTGCGTTATTGAGCACATGCAGGACTTCGTCGAGGGTGAATGGTTTTTCAAATTCAATATTGACCGATTCGCTGTGTCCTCCTATGACCGGAACGCGAACGCACGTCGCAGAAATCCTAAGGGAGGGATCGTGCAGTATTTTCTTTGTTTCATTCACCATTTTCATTTCTTCCCGCGTGTACTTCTCCTCGGTGAAAATATCAACCTGCGGAATGACGTTCATTGCAATAGGATGCGGAAATTTCCGGACCGGCGGTTCTAGTTTTGCGAGTTCTGATTCTAGCTGGTCGACTGCGAGCTTCCCGGCACCCGTTACCGATTGGTAGGTTGAAACGATAAGCCGTTTCACTTTCCACAGGTCGTGGAGAGGTTTCAGGACGACAACCATCTGAATGGTAGAACAATTAGGATTGGCAATGATACCTTTTTGTTTGCGGATGTCCTCTGGATTCACTTCCGGCACCACGAGAGGTACGAGTGGATCCATCCGGAATGCACTGCTGTTATCGATAACAAGCGCACCTGCGTGTGCAGCAATGGGCCCAAACTCTTTGCTGACACCCGCCCCGGCAGAAAACAGAGCGATGTTAACCCCCTTGAAACTTTTTTGCCGAAGCTCTTCAACGGCGACCGACTTTCCGCAGAAATCCATTAGTTTCCCCGCCGACCGGGCAGATGCAAGGAGTAAGATTCTGCCCACAGGGAACCTGCGTTCCTCGAGAACTTGAACCATTTTCCTGCCAACAAGGCCGGTTGCACCGACGACTGCCACATTATATTGGTTCACTATGCCTCTTTTATGTTATTGTTACAATAGTGGATGATTGCATCGGCAAGTATGCGCACATCGGGTGAGAATACATCTCCGACAGGCAGGCCTGTCTTATGTTCCAGTGTTGTCTTAGCCTCATTCATTTCGGCATCGTTCATCCCAATGGTATTCATCGCGATCCCGACAACCTTCGACTGCCTGAAGGGGGAGAGAATCATCTCATGCAGGCGGATAAACGACGGAAGGTTGTCCAGCGCCAGACCATAATCGTCCTTTAGACGTTTCGGATGATGGACCATGATCATCGCATCGGGCATGACACCGTGGAGCATACCCAGGGTGACACTTGAATATCCCTGGTGAGTCAGTGAACCCTGACCCTCGACGTGGATATATTCCGCGTCTCCTCCCGCATTTTCTTCGATAGCAGTTTCAATGCAACCCGCGATGTAATCCCCCACCACCGAATCGACGCAGACGCCGTGTCCGGACAGTAGAATACCGGTCTGACCCGTCGCAAGAAAAACGGAATTCAATCCGCGGCGCCGGAACTCGCGATGCAGCTCGAAAGAAGCTGTCATCTTACCGACATTACAGTCGGTTCCTACCGTGAGTATGGTCTTCGCACGTCTGTGTTTCCAGAGACCTTTCGCAACAACTTCATACTTTAGGGGCACCTTCCGGAGATCAATCAAATCTATTCCGGCAGAACGTGCACGATTGCGGAATTCGGGATCATCCGAGAGATAGGTGTGGAGTCCGCTGATCACATTTAAATTATATTCTATCGCTTCGAGTACTATAGGCCGCCACGATTCCGGCAAGCGTCCGCCCATCGGCGCAATGCCGATAAGGAGAGTATCCGGTCTCTTAACCAGAGATTCTTCAAGCGTACCATATACAGGAATATCACCCCCGAATCCTATGATATCCTGAACTTTCTTTCCGGCCTGGAGGCTGTCGATAATCCCGACAACCTGTTCAGGAATGTAACGTATCGACTGATTTGCAGTTTTCGAGGTGAGCGGACCGAACTTCGACTCGGCGAGAATGACCATGCGGCGTTGTGGACTCATACTACCCGAGGATCAAATGTATGAGCATACTGAACGGCACCATGAGCGTACCGACGATTCCCCCGAAGAGATTATAAAATGGAGGCCACCGCATCAGAAGAAGGATAATAAATACCCCATAGAAACCTATGCTTCTGAATCTATCGGCGGTTTCGTCCGGAAGCAGTGATGCAACCACGTGAGAACCATCCAGCGGCGGGATCGGTATCATATTGAAGACCGCAAGGATTATATTGAGCGTAATTCCTCCTCCAAACATGCGGAGAAAAAAGTCGAATCCCCGAATGACGATGGCCGATGGCTCGTGAACCAAAAATCCGAGCAAACTCACAGCAATGAAACAGAGTGTACATACCAGAGCGATGAGAATATTCGACAGCGGACCGACCACAGAGACAAGCGTATCGTCCCGCCGGTAGTTCGAAAAATTCATCGGATTCACCGGAACCGGTTTAGCCCATGCGATGAACACCTGACCCGCAACGAATAGTGAGAAGAGCGGAACCAGAATCGATCCGATCGGATCGATGTGCGGGATTGGATTCAGGGTTAAACGCCCCATATCACGAGCCGTCGGATCCCCGAGGCGCAAAGCCATATAACCGTGTGAAACTTCATGAATGACAACGGAAAAAAGTAATATTGGCAATATGTAAATTTGATCGAGCATTATCTCACTACATTTTCCTCTCAGCCTCTCGGGTGGAACGTTTTATGGACTTCTTTCAGGTACTCTCTGTCAATATGAGTATAGAGTTCAGTTGTCGTGATGTCGGCATGTCCCAGCATTTCCTGAACTGACCGCAGATCCGCACCACCCTCCAGCAGATGCGTGGCAAATGAATGACGGAACGTATGGGGATGAACATCTTTCGTAATTCCTGACCGCTCCTTTGACGACTTCACGATATTCCAGACCGTCATTCGTGTCATTGGCTTTCCGCGTGCGTTGAGGAAAACGAAATCCCGCCCGGAACCGCCGCGTACTAATGATGGACGTACGTCTTTAGAATAATGTTCAATCCACCTTAAAGCCGACTTACCGATGGGAATATATCTCTCTTTCGACCCTTTCCCCAGTACTTTAACAATACCTTCCTGCCAGTGGATATCCGGCTGTCTGATCGTTATAAGTTCACTCACTCTCGTGCCGGTAGCATAAAGCGTCTCGAGGATTGCCCGATCCCGGATTCCGAGCGGCTCCGATGTCATCGGTTGGTTCAGGATTATTTCAACTTCATCCTGATTGAGGACATCGGGCAATTCCCGCGGAAGTTTTGGCGTGTCGATATTTTCAGCCGGATTCTTCTGTGCCAGTCCGTCGCCCATGAGAAATTTGTGGAACATCCTGATAGCTGACAGCGTACGTGCAACGCTTCGCGGCGATAAACCGTATTTGTAGAGTTCTGCCAGGAACTTCGAAATATCTTTCCCCTCTATACATGCTGATGAACTGATTCCATGATCCTGAAGGTATGCCCTGTAGCGTTCGAGGTCGCTGGTGTACGCCGCAACCGTGTTCGGTGAAATATTTTTCTCCAGTTGAAGGTAGTGAAAGTAGGAACGGAGCTCTTCTTTCATCGGACGTCGCCCACGGATCAGGTAATTGTTGTTGACGGCTGTTCTTCCGAGACCGATGGAGGAGTTTGTTCGGGGGTAGAGACATCGCTCCCTTCCAATCCGGATATTTTTGTTTCCTCGGTTTTCTCCGCCGACGGAAAAATTTCCTGAGTCTTTTTTTCAACAGCTTCTTTCTGCTCCGTAACAGGCGATTCCGCTCCCTCCTGTTCCGGATATTGAATCCGGTGGTGGTGGATGCCGATGAGAATTTTCAGGAAAGCGTCTTTTATCTTAGTGAGATCGCGGAGCGTCAGTTCACACTCGTCGAGCTGTCCTTCCATGAAGCGGTGTTTAATCATGTTATCAATTGCTGATTCGAGCTTCTGAGGAGTGAGGCTAGTAAAGGTTCGCGTGGAAGCTTCCACTGAATCTGCAAGCATCACGATACCGGACTCTTTCGTCTGCGGTTTAGGACCAGGGTAGAGGAAATCCTCTTCATGAATCGGATCCTTGGGCGGTTTTTTTGCCGCTTGCTTCAACGCCTTATCAAAGAAGAATGATATCCTTGTCGTTCCATGATGTTGCGGAATGAAATCCAGTACTACTTCGGGCAATCCCCGCTTTCTACCAAGTTCAATCCCCTCGCGGACGTGCGAAGAAATGATAAGGGCGCTCATTCTTGGTTTCAGTCGGTTGTGGCGGCTGTGCGGACCAACTTGATTTTCCACGAAGTATTCCGATTTCAATAATTTTCCGATGTCGTGGTAATATCCCCCGACTCGGGCAAGAATCGAATTTGCTCCGATCGCTTCTGCTGCGGCTTCTGCCAGATTTCCTATCGTAACACTGTGGTGAAAAGTCCCGGGCGCCTGCTCCGATAGCTCGATGAGGAGTGGATTGTTAAAATCCGAAAGTTCAGCCAGCGTGAGATCCGTCGTTACTTTAAATACCCTCTCGAAGAAAAATAGGAGTCCATATGTAAGAACCGGCGATACTATTGCATTGATAAATGCGAATCCTGCCTCCGTAGCCATGAGAGACAACGAGTGCAGAGCTGCCAGAGAGATAGCAAGGATGGATACAATGTAGGCGAAGAATATATAGATGAGCGATCTGAATATCTGGGTCCGACTCCGTATATCCCGCACCGTGTAAGTTCCGATCGTACCGGCCACGATCGAAGCGAGAGCAAGGCTGTAGTCATTCCCCCGCATGCCGGCAATGAGGAATGCAATCGCAACAGTCCCGTAGAATGCGATACGCGAATTGAAAATTATGGCGAAGAGCATCGAAGCGGCAGGAACGAAGATCAGGTACTCCAGAGGCGCTTCAACATCCACGATAACCGTTATGTACCCAAAGAACATCTGCATCAGAATGATGATGCCTATGAGGAGAAGTTTGCTGTTGTCTCGGAAGTATTGCCGCTGGAAATAGTACAGATAGAGTGTGAATAGGCCGAGAATGATCGTCACATGGAAGAATATCCCAAGCCAGTACTGCCACGAGGCGGATACCGTACTCCGTTCAATAACCGCACGGCGGTATGATTCGAGCTTTAATCTGACATCCTGGGTAATCCGTTCATGCTTGCCGATAATACGTTCGTTCTGCAGAACGAAACCTGTAGTCCTGGGAACGTTATCTGCCGCGATCTGCAGCGCCACGTTGGTTTCGGAGGCATTCAGGATGAGGTTGGGAGTTATGACTGTACGGAGAATTTTACCGACCAACTGCAACTCATCATCTCCTCTGAAGCTATTCTGGATTCGTGCACCGATAATCCCAAAGACCTCTTCCAAATCGTAGAATTTCGCAGTGGGGATAAGTTCTTCATTATTTCCTTTTCGGATTGCGACGTATGGTTGGGTTAGTCGTGTTTTCGACTGGTTAAGAAGACCGGTTTGGTAAATATCGGCGAGAATCGGTGGAAGTAAATTCTCACAACGATCGATAAAAGAAGAGACGCGCTCATTCCGGTGTATACGGATGATCTGCAATTCATCATTGGTTAATGGAAAAGGCATTTCTTTAACAGCAGTGGGATCACTGCCCGCCCTGTTATGTGAGATGATTCTCAATGCCGATAAAATTGCCCTCAGGCCGTCCGTAGATCGTATCGCAGTATCGGATTTCCGTTCGTACACTGGCGGGACAGCATCCATTGCTTCCTGCCGTTTACGCTGATAAACATTCTGATCCTTGTAAATCGGAAAGTCGAAAGGAGCTACTAAATCTTTCTCAACCCATACCGTTCCAACGGTACTCGTATATTCGAACGAATCAGAATGCGGAAACATGAGAAGCGTAAGAGTAAGAACGCAGACACCAATCGCGATTTTTATTCCCGTATTACCCTTTATGCTGTCGGGATTTATGAAGTCGGTGATCCGATCTTTAATATTTTCCGGCGGAAATTCCATAATTCTTCCTAAATATGAGAAGAAGTTGAGAGAGAAGCAAACAAATGCGCTGTGTGATCGGATTTTCATGCACGCGCTCTTCCACCATCGGATGAAATGAAAGATAATCTTGACTCTCGTTTCTGATACCTTTATATTGAACACTCACACAATCCAATTTATTCTATGAATACAACAGGTCTACTTCGGTCTTTTCCGAAGGTTTTCTGGACCGCGAATGTGATGGAACTTTTTGAACGGGCCGCGTACTACGGCTTGAATTCCATACTCGCGATCTACCTCACAGACTCTCTGAAGGAAGGCGGACTCGGATTCTCCGAACAGTCTGTTGGATTCCTTCAGAGTCTGATCTACGCGATCACGTATATCGTTCCCATCGTCGGCGGCGCACTGGCGGACCGGTATGGTTACCGGAGAATGCTGATCGTTGCATTTTCACTCCTTTCGGCAGGGTATTTCATCAGCGGACACATGAGCGCCTACGGAACCGTCTTTGCGAGCCTGCTCATTATGGCAACCGGCGCAGGATTATTCAAGCCGATAATCAGCGGAACGATTGCCCGATCCACAACGGAAAAAAACTCCGGCTTCGGATTCGGGATCTACTATTGGATGATTAATCTCGGCGCATTCCTTGCACCCCTCTTCGTCAGTTTTCTTAAGGGATTTTCATGGAGCTATGTTTTCACGGCATCCTCCGTTTACTGCGCCTTGATGCTTCTCCCGGCGATCTTCGTGTATCGTGACCCTCCGAAACCCGAAAGCACAATAACGCTGAAACAAGTCCTTGCGAGAATGACGATGGTACTCGGTGATACCCGCTTCATGCTCCTGATTTTCGTCTACTCAGGATTTTGGATACTCTACTTCCAAACTTTCGGTTCAGTCCTCTGGTTCCTTCGGGATTTCATTGATACCGCACCGATTGATGGAGCATTTCAATCCATCGGTATACCGTTAAAATTCGACGCCGAACACGTCACCGTCATCAATGCCGGAACGATCATAGTGCTCCAGGTCATCATAAGCAGAATCGTGAAAAACTTCAGACCGATTCTCACGATGGTCGGAGGTTTCTCCATCGGCATCCTAGGATTCGTGTGCCTTGCGTTTGCGACAAATATCTGGATATTTGTTGCCGGAATGATCGTCTTTTCTATCGGCGAAATGACGGCTCACCCGAAGTACTTCAGCTATATCGGATTGGTAGCGCCAACGGATCGGAAGGCGGTTTATATGGGTTATGCTTTCCTATATGGTGTTGTGGGAAGTCTCGTCGGCTCCAACCTTGGCGGGGTCATGTACGAGTCGATCCTTAAACCGCTTATCGGACTTGATGCCGTTGACGCCGAAATCAGATTTTTCTGGCTGACTTTCGCAGGATTAGGGCTTATTGCAATGACCGGTCTGCTGTTGTACGACCGTTTTCTAAGTACCGAAACACCGAGGGCAAATTCAATCTCCCGAAAAATCATGCTCGGTGTTTATTCACTCCTTATAGTTCTGGGTGTTTATTTTCTTTATATTTCCGCATTCAGCGGACAGGAGATTTCATACAAAACACTTGTTCAAGCATCCATCATGCTGATTATCGGCATAGGCGGCATCACGATCACGCTTCGGAAGGAATAGCTGAAATGATGCACGGATCGGCTTACGTTAAAAAGTATTAGAACACTACTACAAAAATAGAAAAACAATGAAAGGAGAAAATAATGTATCAGACGATCGATAATTTCCTCAACGATTGGAAGAACGAAAGCCAGTTGACGCTCAAAGTACTCAAAGCTCTCACCGACCAGTCTCTTTCACAAAAAGTATCAGCCGAAGGGCGAACGCTGGGATTTCTTGCGTGGCACATCGTACTTACCCTCGGTGAGATGGGGAGTAAAACCGGAATTACGGTTGATGCACCGGCTGAAACTGCACCGGCACCGCCGAATGTTTCGGCGATATCCCAGACCTATGAAAAAGCTGCGCAATCGGTCGCGGATTATATCCGGGATCACTGGAATGATTCCTCTCTTCAGGGTTTGGTTGATATGTATGGCGAACAATGGAAGAGGGGCACGGCGCTTTCAGCTCTCGTAAAGCA
>CAYGXH010000028.1:0-14643 GCA_964353675.1 uncultured Chlorobiaceae bacterium | reverse complement strand
TACCGCCCTAATAAACACGGTAAATAATACGATCCGATCGGTAATTTTTACTTACTCCTAAATCGCTCATTCCTTTTGTTAAAAAAACCGCTTTTTTTTAGCAAAATTGCAACATTTTTTCGATAGGGCAGGGAATTTCATCTGGCACAGGACTTGTCGCTCTCTCTACTGGATTTAAAAATTGTCGATTTTGTAAAATAATATAGAAGAAGGAAATATGGGCCAGCAGCAACTACTTTTGTTAATAGCAGGTGTGATAATCGTAGGAATCGCAATTGTTGTTGGAGTTCAGATGTTCAGCGCGCAGAGTACCGAAGCGAATAAAGACGGCCTAACGAGCGGTATCATGGCGATTAATGCCGATTCATATCAGTTTAAGATCCGTCCTCGCACTCTTGGTGGTGGTTTACCGTCATATATTAATTATGCGATCCCGATAAGATTGCAGTCCGATGAAAACGGGGCATATAGTATCACAAACGTTACCTCGTCGCAAATACAGTTACGAGCAATTTCTTCGATGAATGCGAGCTGGATTGCTGATGCGACGTTTGACAGCACCGGAAAGGCGATGATCAGCTATTCAGGCTGGTGAGTTTTGTAAAAGAAATAAATGGGTAAAATTTAATTCACATTAAATAAACAACTTTAAGGAGATTTACAATGGGTCAACAGCAACTTCTACTGATCATACTTGGTGTTATCATCGTTGGTATAGCGATCGCGGTTGGTATATCGCAGTTCGGCGCGCACAGCACGCAGGCAAACAAGGATGGTGTGACATCGAGCTTAGTCAATATTTCAGCGAATGCATACCAGTTTAAGATTCGTCCGACAACGATGGGCGGAGGCGGTGGAACATATATTGGTTATATAGTTCCGACGAAGATGACGTCTGATGATAACGGAACTTATGCCATTCAGGGCTCTGCTACGGCGACGGATATAGTATTTCGCGGTACATCGTCCATGAATGCAAGCTATACGGCTGATTGTACAGTCGACTCGACAGGGAAGACCGCAATCTCGTACAGCTCAGGCTGGTAAGTATGAAGCTGGAACTTCAAACATACCTTATAAGTTGTTTGAAGTTCGCATAGGATAGCGCTTTGCCAGAAATGCGGGTATAACTGACCCAGTTTCTGGCAAAGCTTTTTTGTCTCTGGTTAAAAGCGGTACCCTGTGGGTAATTGAGGTTCGCGGGGAGTTTGGCGGATAAGCGGAAAGAGCAGTAGGACAGCCATGCGCTGTGTCACATGATGATTGTATTTGGTGCAGTGGTAACATATTATAGAGTGGCTTTTTAATAGGAATAAAAAGAAGGTTCCCCTCATCAGGATTGCCAATCCGGTGAGAATGTGGGATAGTAAGAGAGTAAGAAAGGTTGGAGATTTAATATGCCGGAATTTCGTGTTGAAGGTTTATCGACAGGAGGAAAAGCTATTCAGGGCATCATCGATGCCGAGAACGGGCGGGTAGCAAAACAGAAAGCCCAGCAGATGGCAATTCAGCGTAAGTTTAAGCTGATGCGGGTCCTCCCACGGGCAACATTTCTCTACAAGGTTCAGCGCGGGGGTGAAAAACCCATTTTAGGAGAGCAAAAAGCATTCACTAAGGAAGAGGTCCAGGATGCTCTCTCAAAAATGGGTTTTCGTGTAATAAGTGTAAGGAGGAAAACCGTCGATTTTAAGCTAAAACCACCGAACGCTGAGATTGTGACTTTCGTCCGTGTGAGCGCTGACCTGATCCGTCAGAAACTCCCTTACAATGAAATTCTCCAGCTCATGGTTAATGACATTGAAAATAAATCGCTGCGTGATGCGATACGTGAAATTAATAATGAATTGAAGCAGGGAAGAGACAGCGAAAAAGTTTTCATAAAGCAGGAAGGGATTCTTGGCCGATTCGCGGCTCACATGCTAGGGCTCGCATCGAAGAGCGGTAACATGTCTGAGATCTACGACAGTACTGCGAAGTTCCTGGAGCGTCGCGCCGAATTCAAGAAGAATCTGAAAAGCGCTCTCATCATGCCGATCATAACACTCATAGCTTTGTTCGGAGCATGTCTTTACTATGTAGGTTTTATTTTCCCGGGCATGGCAGAGGTCTTTGTCCGTCTGAAGGTCGATATGAAACAGTTCCCGATGACATATGCATCGCTGCAGCTCAGTTACTTCCTCCAGGATAATATCCTAATTCTCCTCATGGCTCTATTAATACCGCTTGTCTTTGCTGCCCGTTTCTTCACAACGGAACGCGGCCGGTTCATACGGGATAAATACATGTGGCGGATTCCGGTTCTGGGATCGCTTCTCCACAAGACTGCGATTGAAATTTTCTGTCGAGTTTTCTATGCGCTTTACAGCGGTGCGGGAGAAAATATTGACGTTATCAAAATGGCTGCAGATGCTTGCGGCAATAAGTACATGGAACACGCGGTTAAGACAATCGCTATACCGATGATGGTGGAACGGGGTGCAGGAATTACAGAGGCGTTTGAAGCAAGCGGTGTTTTCACGAAAACGGCAATTTCCCGCTTCCACTCGGGCGCTGAAACAGGTACCGTAAAACATACGGCTCTTCAACTCGCTGAGTACTATGAGAAAGAAACGAATTACAAAATGCGTAATGCAGTCGATTTTATTCAGCTGTGGGTGAATATGATCATCATGGTTGTGCTGACACTGCTGACGCTCGTGTCGTCCGAGACCGCTGCATTCCATCCAAGTACGGCGCCAGGAGGACACTAAGTAAAGTAACCCTGGTATATGAAATGAGAAGAGAGGAAAACAATGGCTGATGTTGATATAACCGATAAAATCGGTTATACACTCCTGAAGAAGGGCATTATAGACTACGAGACACTGGAAAAGTCTCTCCATGTCCGCGAAGGGGAGGATCGAAAAAGCAGACGGAACCTGGGACAGATCCTCGTCTCTGATTTCCATGTTGATCATGACCTTGTTTTTCGGGAAGTCGCGAACCTCTACGCGTTCAGGGAACTCTACCTGAGCGATGAAATGATCGATGAAACCCGCATAGAGTTTATAAAGAAGTACGTTGATAACCTCCCGGAAACGTACCGTGATCTGCTCATTCAGACCAAGGTAATACCGCTTCGATTTGACGGTAAGCAGTCGGACAAACTCATTATCGTAGCTGCCGATCCGACTGACCGCAACATACCGATCATAGCCCGCAACTTTGGCGTAAAGAAATACGAAGTCTGTTACTGCCGTTTAAAGGAACTCCAGTCGCTCCTCGAACAGGTAGTTCCGCCGGAAAATGAATTTCTGAAACTGCTCGCCAATGCGGACGTTCAGATTGAGACTTCTATAGATGAAGAGGTAGCGCTCGACGAAGAAGCCCTTGAAAGTGAAATCAGTAAGAGTGCACTCGTGAACCTTGTTGAAGGCGCGCTCGTTGAGGCGGTACGGCAGGGTGCCAGCGATATCCATATAGTCGGGAGAGAGGGAAACAGGACAGAGCTCCTCTTTCGCCTGGACGGAAACCTCAAATTGTGGCATATGCAGGATGGGACGATGCCTGAAGCTGTGGCTGCCGTAGTCAAAGACCGTTCAAAGAACGTTGATCGATTTGAACGCGAGGCCACTCAGGACGGATTCATCCAGCGGACTATCGATAACCATCAGATACGCTTCCGCGTTTCTATTATGCCCATCGTTGCCACAGAATTCAAACATAAGTTCGAGAGTATTGTTATCCGTGTGCTGGACGACCGGAAGGTCATCACTGACCTGAATAAGCTCGGTTTGCAGGGGCCGGCCAGGGATTTCTTCTACAAGGCAATTTCAAAACCTCAGGGGATTGTAATCCTTACCGGACCTACCGGAAGCGGTAAGAGTACAACCTTGATTGCTGCCCTACACCAGGTTATTGATCCGACGGTCAACGTATTGACAGTCGAGGATCCGGTCGAGTATATCATCCGCGGCGCGCGCCAGCTGAAAATCGGACCCAAAATGGATTTCGACCAGGCAATCAGAGGAATACTCCGACACGATCCTGATATTGTTCTCGTCGGAGAGATGCGCGACAAGATCACGGCGGAAATTGCCATTAAACTTGCCAATACCGGACACCTGACATTTTCCACCCTTCATACGAATGATGCACCTAGTGCGGTCGCTCGGTTATATAAAATGGGAATCGAGCCGTTCCTCATCGCGTATGCAATCAACATTATCGTTGCTCAGCGTTTAATCCGAACACTCTGCACTAATTGTAAGAAACCGTTAAAACTGAGTGAAAAGGAAAAGCAAGTTTACCTTAAATTCGGTTTTACCGAGGAAATGATAAAAGATTCGACGTTTTATACGCCTGTTGGGTGTGAGAAGTGCAACTCCGGCTGGAAGGGGCGCGCAGCCATCCATGAAGCGCTCTACTTTACGCGTGAGATTAAAGAGATAATCGTTAGTTCGGGTGAGGAGGTCAATGAAAGTGCCATCAGGGAACAAGCAATAAAGGATGGTATGTGGACACTCCGTCGCTCCGGCATGGAACGCATGCGTGAAGGGTCCACAACTCTCGAAGAGATCGTGGCAACAACTACCGATGATTAAACCTCGACGGGTGATGCTTCTCACAATTCGATTGTAACAGAAGATGATCCGATGTACTTTATATCAATTTTATAACGGCGTATTTGAGGAATTGACAGTTGCGTAAATCGAATGAAAAAGAAAACCTCGGAAATAAGCAAAATTAAGCCTTTTCGGGGATTTTTCATTTTACCCGTTTTTTCAATTTTTCTCATTTTTTTAAATATTGACAAGATGTAAACTTTTACATATATTTAACCCCGTATATATAAAGTTTGACTTGAAGCGATATGATTGAAGAAGCAAGAGCAATAATAAAACACGTTGTAATCAACATACCCGAAACCTCTTATGGTGTCGAAAGGCAGATGTTGGTCGGCGATTTGGCCTCCCGCCTTATGCAGGAAGAACGTGTAATAATAAAGAGGATGTTTAACCATTTCCTGATGCGAATGTTCGAACAGAACGCCTCCGATATAGATATGGGAGGTTTCGGTTCTCAGGGGAAGATCTGGTATCGAATCCATGGCGTAAAAAAGCCGGATGTTACACTTCCCACGTTTTCCTTCGATGAAACGAATGTTCTTATACAGAGTATGCTGCTGGAACGCCAACGACAATTTCTCTATGAGAACCGGAATCTGGATTTTTCCTATACGATAATCCAGGATGATCAGATGCACCGCTTCCGGGCGGATGCATACTTCGACCTCGACCAGATAGCTCTTAATATGAGAGCCATCAATGCGCTCGTCCGTCCATTCAAAGGATTGGAACTGCATCCGAATGTCGTGAAAGCTCTCAACCTCGCAAATACGAAAGAGGGACTCATACTCATCACGGGCATTACCGGCTCCGGGAAAAGCGCTACACTCGACAGCATTATTGATATGAATAACCACGTCATCGATGCCCATGTCGCGATCATCGCGTCGCCGGTTGAGTACGTGCATAAATCAGACCACTGCATAATCCGCCATCGGGAAGTCGGACGCGACGTCCTTTCGTTTAAGGAAGGCACCGTGCAGTCGCTTCGTCAGGATCCGGATATTATTATGATCGGCGAGCTCCGCGATCCGGATACCATTCTTACTGCGCTTGAGGTTACTGACAGCGGGCACAAGGTTTTCTCGACTCTGCACACATCGTCGGCGGTGGAAAGTATCGATCGTATAATCGGAGAAGTCCCCCCTATCGAGCAGGATCGGGTGCGGAATCGATTAGCCGACGTGCTGCGATGCGTCATCTCACAAAAACTCGTTCCGAGTTTTGATAAAAAACGGGTACTGGCAAAAGAGGTTATGCTTTCGACTCCGTCAGTCCGTGCGGCAATCAAAAACAATAATACCGGCGAGATTTACCAGATGATGTCGGAATCTGCTGAGCTGGGCATGGTGACAATGGAGCAGGACCTCAAGAAGTTGTATCTGCAGAAGAAGATATCCCTGGAAACAGCCATGAATTTTGCGAATAATAAGCGACGTTTACAACAAATTCTCAATCTCACACAAACCGGAGATTGAAAACGCACATTATTGCAAGGAACACTAACGTATGTCATCATTGAGAGGTAGGAAAAACAGTTCAATAGGATTGTTCGTTGACGGTCTCGATCTGAAAATGGCAAAACTCTCCTTAAAAAAAGGGGAAGTTGTCATTGACGATCTGCAGTCTGTTACACTCGTTACAAAACTCGAAGAACGTCAGCAGTCAAATGTTGATCTGGATAATCTCACAGAAGCGACCGAGACATTCGCGCTAAACACCGGCGAACCCGCCGCGGCATCAGCCGGCAATAACAGTAATGTCCTCCTCGGTCTCCTCTCGAAATATAAAGTATCCGATTGCGTCATCAGCTACGCCGTATCAGAACCGAGTATTTACTATCACACGCTCGAGAGCGATCATGGACTCCAGGGGAAAAAACTCAAACGGCGTGTGCTGGATGAACTGAGGACGGTTCGTGCCGTACAACCGGCGCCTGACGCGGTAGACCACTTCTACTCGGTCGATAAAAACCTCGTCTGTGTCGTACGTGAAGACGGCGTTGCGATGATTAATGCCCTGGAAGACATCAAGCCGTTCCTGGGAAAGCGGTTGCCGCGTATCTCCCTCATCGAAGTAAGCGACCTTGCCCTCATGAACCTTATCCGTTCGAACTACGGATTCACGGCCGATGAAATTACGACAATCATTTACATTGGCGTCGAATTTACACGTCTCATCTTCATGAAAGGATCAGAATTTTTCCACTTTGCTCCGGTTCTCGGTGAAGGGTACGACTCACCGAATATCCTGAATACGGTATACAGTCGTCTCCTCCTCGAGCAGGACAACATGGGAATACCCCGCATTGATAAGATATTTCTCACGGGCGAGTGTAAAAAAATCGGGTTCGACGGATTTATGCGGGAACAGCTGCCGGAAGTGGATATACAGTTCCTCCGCACGCCGCAGCTTAACGCCGGCAACCTGCCGCCGGAAGTTCAGGAGCAGATCCCTGAGTTTGCCGTACCCATCGCCACGGCCTGGAAAGTGCTCGATGATGATCACCCGGGATTTTATCCTATTAACCTTATCCCTGAGTCAGTACGGGAGGGCCAGAGGGCATTTAAACTTGGCTGGCATGGTTATATCCTGCTGGCACTAATCTTTATTTCGTCGTTTTTCTTCACGATGCGGTATGGTACGCTCCAGCGCGAAGTCGTTCAGCGCCAGCGAACCCTTACACAGCTTCAGGAGAAGCTTGCGGAGAATGACAGAATGAAAGCGGCTATCGCTGATTTAATAAACCAGATCGCGCGTTACGAAACAGCAGTCGCGATCTACGACTCGCTTGTGCCGGGCTCCGACAGGTGGAATAAAACTATTGCGCAGTTAACAAAGGGTGTCGAAGATCTTGGCGCTATCTGGATTACTGAGGTACGCGCACAGCCGGGCGGATCTCTAACGATTCAGGGCCACACTTTGTACCGTGGCCGCATTCCCCGCATATCGGCTCTCTTTGACAATGCAACGCTGACAAAGGTGGAAGTCCGCGAGATCAGACCGGGTACCCCACCGGTGTATAACTTTATCATCTCGGTTCCTCCACAGCCGATCAAGCTCCAAGCTCCGCCGGGGGAAGAGATACACTAAAATGACATTCATGCATTAACATTATTCGGAGACGACATTGTCATACATTATCCGAAATACTATTGTACTGGGGGTAGTATTTACAATCATCCTCGCTACCGGTCTGTTCATAACTTCATTTTCGCTGCCGAAGAAGTTTGTGAAGATAAATGCTGAGATCAAAAAGATCGAGGTAGAATTACAGAATACACCCGATCTCGCAAATCAATACAACGTTGCGACGGCACAACTCGAGGAAATGAAAAGACACTGGGAAACCCGAAGTAAGGAAGTACCGCAAAAAGACATCACAGGGGAAACCTACGGTTACCTGAACAGAACGATGGACGTCAGCGGTGAAGTGAAAATGGATATGACGTTCGTTGGTCCACGGGATTTCGGAAATTATGGTTTCAATGTATACACACTGAAAGGAGAGGGAGCTTTCAGAAATCTGGCAAAGTTCATATGGTACATTGAAAGCGGCAGGCGGCTCCTGAAGGTGTCTAATCTGACTATGCGCGGCTATGAATCGAAATCTGCCGAGACAAATGAGACAAAAATTCTCATCCTCTTCGATATGGAACTACAGGCGTACTACTCACCGATGGTTGAACTTCATAACGCTCCGGGTGAATTGAAGGCGCAGGAAACAATACTTACGTCCAATCCCTTCTACCCGCTAATACTGCATGAAATCCCGCCGCCACAAGCCGACGAAATAGAAATAGAGCGTTCGATTCTTAAAGCGGTCATTCCCGGAAAAGCGTTCATCATCGATCAAAACCAAAAATCGGGGGTTCTGGCAGAAGGCGACAAAGTGTACCTGGGGTACGTGACTCGCATACTGCCGAATGAAGGGAAAATTGAATGTTTGTTAAATAAGGGTGGAGTCGCTGAGCGGTTTGAACTCTCGATACGCCAAGGCGAACCACTAAAGTAACACAATATGAACGGAGCATCCATGAAAGTACGATTTTTATTATTCTTGTGCAGTGCGTGTATTCTCCTGTCTTCAAGCGCTGCCGGTCAGACACGCGATAACAGGCTGAGGCAAAAGGGATACATTAATCCTCAGGAGATTGTATCTCTTGATTCGACGACACGCATAGATCAGGCGCTTCTCATTATTAATGAATTGAGCAAGCAGTTTGCGGGTAAGATTATCATAGATCTGGAGAAGCGGAAAAATCCGATCGGCGTCTACGTCGTGAACCAGCACTGGCGTGATGCACTCGAAATGATCCTGAACAACAACGGATTGACATACACGGAAGAGGCGGATTTCATACGTATCTACCAGGCAGGCGCTGTCCCGACCGTCGGCCAAGGAGGCGGAATGGGAGAAATAAAGGAGCCGCCCCCTACGCTTGACGCGAGAGATGTTAAAATTTCTGCAGTCTTCTTCAACACAAACTTAACGAAGCTGCAGGAATACGGTATAATGTGGAATTTCTTCCGGTCAAAAACCAAAGAACCGGTGACCGATCTCTACGTTGCAACTGGAACCGGCAGTTCCGATACTCTCGGCAACATCCCGCCTCGTCCACGGGGCTCATTCGACAAAGCTCTGGCAATTTTACAATCGCCGCCCTCATTTACCTTCGCTAATATCGACGCTCTGGTAAAGTTCTTCGGATCGAATGAACTGGGTGATGTGCTAACGAGCCCGGACCTTATTGTTAGAGACGGAAAAAAGGGGAAAATACAGGTCGGCAAGGATATATTCGTAACGACGAGGGATATTGCCGGCAATACCATAAACCAGCAAATCTCAACCGGTACGATCATCGAAGTCACGCCAATGGTTTTTACACAATCGGACACAGATTTTATTTATCTCGATCTGACAATAGAACAGAGTGACGTCTCTCCCGGACCGGAGATTAACAGATCTACGGTCAAAACGTACGCCCTGCTCTACGACGGGGAAGAGACGGTCATAGGCGGATTAATTACCACGCTCGACCGCCAAACCCGGGAAGGTGTACCATTCTTAAAAGACTTGCCATGGTGGTTCTTCGGATTGAGATATATTTTCGGATCCGATTCCAAGATCAAAACGAAAGCAGAACTCATCATTCTCCTGAAAGCGGAACTGACAGATCCGATACGCGACCGCATGGTCGTACGCCAGTCGAGACAGGACATCATCAATAATAAGCGAAAAGAGTTTCAGAAGGAATACGATCCTAAAAAATAAATATGTATCTCTCACTAGTGAATGACGATAACATTATATCGTAAGGAAGTCAGTCTATGAAAAATAATTTGATTCTCTTCTTTATCATGATCATCTTTGCCGTGGGCATCTGGAGTTGTAAGGATGTTCCACCAACAGGTACCGGCGGCGTGGTATTTGTCTCCGGAACGGTGAGGGATGCCGTAAGCGATGATCCTATCGCTAATACCTCTGTTGTCCTCACGACTTCCAATTCCGTCGACTCGCTTTATACACTGAACGACGGCCAATTCCAGTTTGAGGTAGACCAGGGAACATTGAGCGATCTGAACGCAACCCTCTTCGTGAGAAAATCCGGTTTCGTACCGAGGACGTTGATTCTCGATCTTGCGAACGATACGGTGCTGGCGGTGCTCATGTCGACCGATCAATCAACATCAGCTATTGTCGTCGGAACCGTACGGGATAGCGCAACACTCTATCCCCTCAGAAATACGACGGTCCTCCTTTCCCTGCCGGGAATCGTAGATTCGACCATTACACCCAATGACGGGACATTCCGCATCACGTCGGATCTCATCGATCGGGATTCGTTACCTGTGCTGGTCACACTGTATAAGACCGGATACAGTACGAAACTCATCAATGTCACCATCCGCAGGGGCCAGACGACAAATCTCGGCGATATTCTCCTCAGTATCAATGTCAGCTCAACGATCGCCCAGATCAACGGCAGAGTGTTCGATTCGCAAAGCCGGTTGCCGATTAACAACGTCACTGTAACTGCGATTACGAACATTTACACTGATAGTGCGTTCACTACCTTTAATGGAGAATATACCTTCACCATCAGCCTTCAGGGTTTACCATCAATCCCCGGATTGTTAAAAGTAGAGAAAATCGGGTATAAACCTCAATCTCAAACATTCAGCGTTGATGCCGGAAAAACCTTTTCGCAGGATTTCTATCTCGTCCGTGATACGACAACCGGTATCAGGGATTCTTCCGGAACAGGATTGGCACACTCGATCGCTTTCGTGGGTATGACTGCAAGAGAAATCTCGGTGTACGGCGTCGGCGGAACGGAAGCAACGATCCTGACATGGGAAGTTCGGGATTCACTCGGATTTCCTATTGATATCGATCACCGCGATACCGTAGAGTTTGAGCTAATCGGAGGTCCCGTATCAGGCGGAGCGTATGTCTCGCCGAATCGTGCTGTTACGAATGTTTCCGGCAGGATTGCCACGACGGTCAACAGCGGTACCGTTTCGGGAGTCATACAATTTGTGGCGAGACTCCACCGGGAGGTTGATGGCGTGACCATCCTCTCGTCGCCTGTAATCATAACGGTTAATGCAGGTTTACCTGATCAGGAACACTTCACGGTTGCTCCGTCGAAGATAAATTTCCCTGCATACGACTGGCTGGGCCGGGTCGATCCGATAACGGTTCAGGTCGGAGATAAATACAGCAATCCGGTCAAGCTCAGTACTGCGGTGTACTTTAATACGACCGGCGGTATAATTAACGCATCAGGATTTACCGATCGAAACGGGCATGCTGTTGTTGATCTGCATAGTGGTAATCCCCGACCGAGTGATCCGATTTTCGGGGAGGGATTTGCGTGGATTTATGCAACGACGGTCGGAGAAGTTGGAGTTACGGTGACGGATTCGATCCTTGTACTCTTTTCGGCAACTGCACGGATCAGTAACCTGAGTGCCGATAGCTTCAATGTACCGAGCGGTGGTTCTTCAGCAATAATTTATTTCACTGTTTCCGATCGGTTTGGAAATCCGCTTGCGGAAGGAACGCGTATAACAGCAACCCTGCAGTATACACCGCCCCCGAACAATACAAGAATTAATCTTGTTACGAACGGCGACGTGGACGTGACTCTCGGTGACACACAGGCGCGCGGTCGCGGTACGACGGATTTCTGGTTCCAGGTGGTCGACCAGACGGAAGGAGGATTTTTGTCGAGAATTCCGGCAACGGTCGCAATAAGAGTAACGAGTCCGAACGGCAATCCACCTATTGTTACTGTACCGGGTACCATCGGTGATCCCTGATCATATGTGAAAGTAGAAAAGATAAAAGCGCCATCCTGGTCTGTCCTGGATGGCGTTTTTATTTGATTAGCCGCCGACTTAAGTCGGTGGTAAACAGGTCAGAATTCCGATTTCTATCCTCCTTCGGACGACATCAGAAATCGGAATTCTTCATACGAATTCGTGCTGCTTGTACCATTCGTAAGCTTCCGTGATGGCGTGCTCAACGGGGGAAGGCTGGTAACCGAGCTCCCGCACCGCTTTCTCGCAAGAATACCAGTTGTAGTGAATAATATTTGCAGCGAGTTCTGAAGTCAAAGGAGGTTCTCTTTTCATCATCCGGCCAAAAATGTCAAAACATTTTCCAGTGTGTATGACCAGATAAGAAGGAATTTTGATGAACGGCGATCTGCCATGTACGAGTTTTGCAATGAGCTGTAGAAGGTCGCGGTGTGTGTAGTTATTTCCGCTCAGAATGTACCGCTCAGCTATTCTGCCCCGGTCTGCGGCACGGATGTGTCCGTCGATTACGTCGCGGATGCCGACGATATTCGTTCCTCCTGACGTGAAAGCAGGAATTCGCCCGCGCTTCACATCTATGATAAGCCGCCCGCCGTGCATATTCCGGTCCCCGGGACCGATAACGATACTCGGATTGACCATTACGGCACGTAGTCCCCTCTCGACTCCCCGCAGAATCTCGAGTTCTGCCAGATGTTTCGTGTAACGATAGACATGGGAATTTCCCCAGTTGTAAGCAGTTTCTTCGTCGGAAATCCCGCCGTCTGTCCTGTATCCAATCGCTGCCACGGAGCTTGTATGAACGAGTGTACCGATGCCTGAGTTCAGACAGGCTTCCACAATGTTACGGCTTCCTTCGACGTTGACAAGGAACTGTTCTTCCTTCCGGCTTTTCCAGAAAGAAACGACGGCCGCTGTGTGAAAAACGGTATCACACCCTATCATCGCACGTTGGAGGGATTCGCTGTCAAGCAAATCGCCATGGACATGCTCAACATCAAGCCCATTGAGCATACCGGTGTCCGAAGTCATCCTGTGAAATGCACGAACCGAAAATCCGCGACGGATGAGTTCAGCGACCAGATTCGATCCGATGAAGCCGGTCGATCCCGTAACAAGAACGGTTTTCATGTTTGTGTGTTGCCGAATAGCCGTCTGAATAGCCGTCGACTTAAGTCGACGGATAGCTTTTAATCGTGTTTTTTTAGAAAATTGATAAGGTGTTTGTTAAATTCTTCAGGATTTTCGAGGTTGCTGATATGTGCAGCATTCGGTATTATATGCAGTTCGGCGTTTGGGATTTTTTCCTTCATCGAAATTGAAAGCGATGGAGGAGTAACCTCGTCAAATTGTCCTGCCATGATGAGCGTTGGGACGTTGATTCTGGAGAGTGACGGCGTTGAATCGGTACGCGCAGCAAGGGCGATGAGTGTCCCCGCGATAGTGCTTGTCGATGTCTGCTCGATGAGTTTGTGTATGAGCTTTACCGCATCCTGATTTTGCTGGAAGGATTTTTCCGCGAAGACGGTTTTGAGAAATGAATCGGCGAATTTTTTTATACCGTAAATTTTAACGTTCTTTGCCTGATTTGCGCGCTTTATCTTTTGCTCGTTGGTATCAGCCTCACTCCTTGTATTACAGAGGACCAGACCTCGTATCCGGTCAGGTTCCCGCTCTGCCGTACGGAGAGCGATATATCCACCCATAGAGAGACCCACGATAACGCACTGTGATATTCTCAGGTGATCGAGGAGTCCGATGAGGTCGTCAACAAAATACTCAATGGCATATTGCGCACTTCCGACATCGCTTTGACCGTGGCCGCGCACATCATAAGTTACTACATAATATTCGGACTTCAGGACATCGACCTGCAATTTCCACATTTCCTGGCTGAATGGAAATCCATGTATGAAGACAACCGGAATTCCGGTTATTGATCCATCAACATTGTAATTAATACCGAATCCTTTAATTTTTACGTACATAGCTGTGTCACTCCGGTGAAGTTTTGTTGATGCTCAAATTCATATTGTTGGATAAGCTCCGGTCCCCGGAAAATAAACCTGCAACGGCTCTCTCTCATGCGGTTTGACCGGGACATCTGCTTGAAATCACCGTAACTTTCGGGTGCACATCGGACCGATAATGAACACTTCATCGCTGGTGTTTCTTGATGGGTTGATGAAGAATGGAGATGATAACGGAGGCGGATATCACGGAAAAAATAGTCACGAGCGAAAGAACTATCGGAATATGAACGAAAGGTTCGATAAGCATTTTTATACCGATGAAACCGAGAACTACGGAGAGACCGTACCTCAGGTATTTGAACTGCTTCATGAAGCCCGCGACGACGAAGTAGAGAGCGCGGAGACCGAGGATGGCGCAGATATTGGATGTATAGATGATGAACGTATCCCGCGTAATCGCGAATATGGCGGGGATAGAATCGGTTGCAAATGCAATATCGGTACTTTCAATCATGAGGAGAACGAGAAAAAGCGGGGTAGCGTGAATCTTACCGTTTCTCTTAACGAAAAATCTACTCCCGATGTAATTCTCAGTAACGGGTAAATATTTTCGCGCGAAACGTATGAGCGGATTGTGTTCGGGGTGCACTTCGGCCTCCCCTTGAACCATAAGCTTAACTGCGGTAATTAGGAGGAAAACGCCCAGGAGATACAGTATCCAGTGGAACTTTGCG
>CAYGXH010000027.1:0-14867 GCA_964353675.1 uncultured Chlorobiaceae bacterium | reverse complement strand
AACGGAGAGCAGGACAACTGCGACGGATGCCCGAATGGAACAGTTTGGCAAGATCGGGTCGTACCAGCATGCCAACTGGATAATTACATGAAATTCGGTGGACCTGTAACGATGGTACCCAAACAGCAGGCTTAGCATACGGATTAGAATATGTCCCAAAAGGTTCTGCTTACGACAATACATCAACCCCTGGGTATTGAAAGTGAGACCTGCACAAGAAACATTCAGGCTGAGATGTATCATGCACAAGTAACTTTATGTCAAGGGCCTTTTAGTATTCGAGCTGTATGCACCGGGTGGGGTTTAGATTTCATCGCAGTGAACCTTAAAGTACCCACGACAGTTCTCCACTACCCAACTCTTCGACGTCTTGAGAAAGAACTCCAAAAGGGATACGACTTCATCGGAATTGGATTCACGATATGTACATTTCCAAAGGCTGTTGAAATTTGTAGGATCGTCCGGCAACAAGCGCCACATACAAAGATTGTACTTGGAGGATACGGTACAGTACTTACGGAATGCGATAACCACGCGGACTACGTATGCCGGGAAGAGGGCGTTAATTACTTCAAACGGCTGCTCGGTGAGAACAAAGCAGCCGAATTTAAACTTCCGATTATAAAACGCCGTCTCAAGGTTTTGTCAATCAATAGTGGTCCTTCGCTTACAGTCCCCACAGGATTAGGATGCTCCCGCGGTTGCGATTTCTGCTGCACAAGTCACTTCTTCAAACGAAAATATTATCCACTCGTGAAAAGCGGTAAAGAGATCCATGATTTCATCTGTTCGGTTAATCTGGGAAGATGCACGTACCGTGATGTCAGCTTTATTGACGAGGACTTCCTCATGGATCGTGACCGAGCAATGGAGATGGCTATTTGGAACGCCCGAGAACTCGAGCAGCCTATTCTTTTTTCCTGCCTGACCTCCCTCAAGAGTATAACTCAATATACCACAGAAGAGTTGCGTTCTATGGGACTTGCAGGTGTTTGGGTTGGAATAGAATCAAAGCGGGCGGATTATGGAAAATTAAAAAACGTCGATGTTGCGAGCACTATCCATACGATGAAGAAAGCCGGGATCAGCGTGTTAACCTCAATGATCATTGGCTATGATTGGCATGATGAACAGGGAGTCGAAGATGACTTTCAATACTTTATATCACTTCGACCAACTCTATCGCAATTGATGATTTATAGTCCGTGTCCCCAGACTCCATTATACGAACAGTTACTGGAAAGTAATCGACTCCTTACAATTCCGTATAAATATCATGATGGCTTCCATGTCCTTTTTAAACATCCTCATTTTTCTGCCGAACGATTAGAGCATTTGCTCATTAATCTTTTTGAACGTGAGTATGAGGAACTCGGACCGTGCATATTTCGAGTTTTGGAAGTTCAATTGAATGGATATGAAGCTTACAAAGAAAGTCCTCATCCTCTAATGCAACGTAGGGCACTAGAACATAAAAGAATGTGCCAGCGGTTCTACCCTCTATTGGGTTTAGGGATAGCAAAGGCACCATCACCCAACGTGAAAGATTTTATCAGAACACTTCGGGACCGGATTGAGAATACCATGATAATCCCCTACCGAAAGCGATCAATGAGGGTATTTGTTCCGTTCCTGTACCATTACACAAAAATACACGACACATTGATTCCTTACCGACAACCTGCTGAGGAAGTTCATCGCTATCATTATTCATGAACATAAATTAAATAGACTCAATCGTTCCACGAGTTGTATAAACGGTTATCTTTTGTAATGACGATCGTTAATTATTCAAACTAGTGCACAAGGTAAATCAATTACTTAGATAATTAGCAGCGATAAATATTCCCATAAGATTTTCTGATGAGTACTCAACAACTCAGAATTGTATATACAAAAATAACGCTGTGGTTCTATCTTGGCTGGGTGATCATCTTTATTCTTGAGGGATTATACGCTCAGACTTTACCAGGCTACGACCTTACCTCCACATTGGACCCCCTTATTCCCGTATTACCGCAATTCGTTTGGTTTTACTTGCTATGTTATGTTTTTCCGCTAGTTTTAATTCCGGTCACGAACGACTGGCATCGATTTAATATAGCTCTCCTCAGCGTCGCTGTGTGTACATTTCTCGCATTTATCTTTCATATCGGCATACCGATCGCATTCCCCCGCCCACAACTCGGGGATTCTCTTTCGGAGCGGATGTTGAGATATATCTATTTGCATGATTTTAAACCTGGAGCACAGAATTTTCCAAGTCTTCACGTCGCCATCAGCTGGATCGTATGTTTTACATGCTTTAAGCAGGGACATCCAAAGTTCGTACAATATATATTACTGATCATGGCTCTGTTGATCATCGCATCGACTGTTTTCATTAAGCAGCACCTCCTCATCGACTTGATTGGAGGAACCGTGCTTGCATTCGTTGTATGGAAATTGATGAATAAAGCATATTACCGTCTTATTCCAGACTCAGAGGCACCCTTAACTGCCCTAAGACTTGCGACCAAAAGAACGATCCCGCTAATTACAATCTGCATCGCATTTATTGTTGTAATAGTTGGTATTCGACTTCTTGGAATAAATATATTTTAGTAATACCTTACTCACTAGAAATGAACTTATATGAAAGATCCGTTATCTGGAAAAATGGATTCAATGATGGCATGTTGTGGTCTTGACTGTGCGAGTTGTCCTATTCATCTGGCAACTTTGGAGCAGGACCGATCAAAACAGCAAGCGATGAGGATCGAAATCGTCCGGCTATGTACACAGCAGTACAATATGGATATATCGCTTGAGAATGTCACCGACTGTGACGGCTGTTGTACGAGTATGGGGAGATTATTTTCTGGATGCACAAAATGTGAAATCAGAAAGTGCGCGACCGACAGGAAACTGACAAGTTGTGCGTTTTGTCTAGATTATGCTTGCGGAATACTCTTAAAACATTTTGAATCCGATCCATCTTCACGAACGCGCCTCGAAAAAATGAGAGATAATATTTAACGTTTATATTCTTTTGGAGGACACTATGTCAAATCGAGAATCTGGAACATTTCAAAAGGTATCAGCCCGTATTATAGTGGCGGCTATCATTATACTTGCGGGAATATTACTGCTTGCTTTCGGTTATTTTGGCAGAAACAATATTATGACCCATATAGGATTGATCGTGACTCTAGCCGGCATTATGCTTGAACTGTTTTTTACGATCATTGATAGACAATCCGAGCCAATTGGCAAAGACAGGCACCTTTGAGTCCTCAAATATCCCTTCAGAATCGCCCGGCAAGAATACCTATCCACCACACTGCGGCGGGATACCAGATACGATTAATTATATGGAGTCTTTTGTGAATCCAGGATATACACCGGCATTATTCATCGGACACGGTTCTCCAATGAATGCTATATCAAACAATGAATACACTAAATCCCTTGCGAAATATGCTAAATCTATCAAACCTCCATCTGCAATTGTTGTATCGGCTCACTGGGAGACACACGGAACTTTTATTACCGGTTCAACGCATCCTGAACAGATATATGATTTTTATGGTTTCCCGGATGAGTTATACGAAGTACAATACTCTCCGCCCGGATTGCCGGAACTCGCACATCAGATAGAATCAGCTGGAATGGAAATCAAGGTAGATCATAAAAGAGGAATCGATCATGCCGGCTGGGCAGTTGTAAAACATATGTATCCGAATCAGGATATCCCTCTTTTGGAAATAAGTTTAGATGTGAATAAATCATTCAATGAACACTTTACCCTCACTAAAGAATTAATAAAGTATAGAAAGGACAACATACTATTTATCGGCAGCGGTAATATTGTACATAATTTGCGAGAAATTACTTTTGAAGATAATGTGGCACCATTCGAATGGGCAAATGAAATGGATCATTGGTTTAAAGAACAAATCGATAATGATGATATCGAAAATATATTGAACTATCCAAAATATTTGCCCAATCATAGAAAAGGAATACCAACCACGGAACACTTTTTACCATTTTTGTATACGCTCGGCATGAAACATCCCGGTGAAAAAATACGAACAATACATGAGTCTATTCAAAATGGAAGTATTTCCATGAGAGGCATTGAAATATCATAATCAATAATAGAGTACAATCTGACAAACTGACAATTATGAAAGACTATTATATGCATCAACGTTTCGAAAATTCTATATGTATTGCGGTGTACCTCCTTATATTTATTTCCGGATGCACATTAGATCAGAATCCAAAGAAAGTAAATATCGACTCTCATAGCCTCAGCATGTTTTCCGCAGGAAGCGGTAAACCAACGGTTGTGATAGATGTTGGATTCGGAGAGTCCTATAATAGCTGGATGCAGATCATAGATTCTGTCTCCGCATATACAAGGGTCATAGCGTATGACAGGGCAGGTTATGGCCAAAGTGACCCCGGGCCATTTCCACGGGATTGCCAGCAAGAAGTTATCGAGTTAAATAGTATGCTCGAAAGGGCAAATGTAGAACCGCCCTATATTCTTGTCGGCCATTCTTTGGGGGGATTGAATGTACAATACTTTGCCTACCGATTCCCGGGAGTTGTGGCGGGTCTCGTACTGCTCGATCCGCCGCCTCTGAATTGGCTATGCGGAAAGGCCGGTTTTGCTGATCTTGATACATTGGCAAATGAGCAAACACAATCATTTCTTTCAATGGCAGAACAAGCAAGGACGTCGCCAAATCCGGAGGATGAAGTAAATGCGGTTTATTTTGAGACACTCGCATCAGAACATGAAGAGATGTTCAAATCAAGCGCAGAACAGATTGCTGCGATCGGATCGTTCTCTGATTTACCACTCACGGTCATAGCAAGTGGTAAGACTAATCCAAGGTTTGGACCCCTCGCGGAACGATTCCAAAAATTCTGGGTTAATGAGAGCAGAGCAATTACACTGAAATCGACTAGGGGGAGGTTTCTTTTACTTGAGGAAAGCACACACCATATCCATCGAGATTTTCCCCAGCAGGTCATCTCAGAGATCAAGGATATTTTGATATCTATCCGACAAGAAACGAATTGATTGGGTAATCCAAAAAGCAAAATAATGAACGGCTAAGAATCCATATCAATCTTTTACGAAGGGAGAAAAAACATGATGCGTTATATTATTTTACCGCCTATTGAATGGAGTAAATACCAATGAGAATCAACATCACAAGCGTATTTGTATCCGATCAGGAGAGAGCACTAAAGTTTTATACGGAGGTACTTGGTTTTATAAAAAAAACCGACATGCCTATGGGGGAATACAGATGGTTAACAGTAGTCTCACCTGAAGGACCTGACAATATTGAGTTATTACTCGAGCCGATGGGATTTTTACCTGCCCAGACTTACCAAAAAGCATTATTTGAAGCCGGTATACCGCTTACATCATTTGCTGTCGACAATATTCAGAATGAATTTGAAAGAATGAAAAAGCTGTGTGTCAAATTTATCATGGAACCTACAAAGATGGAACAGGTAACAATTGCAATATTTGATGATACCTGCGGCAACCTCATCCAGATCGCACAAACTTAAAAACATTTTTATCCTCAGTTGAATCAGTTTTATTTCTTATAGAATACTCACATAACAAATACTTCAATAATTATAAGGAGATCAAACCAATGGCAAGTGATAAAATGGATCTAATGACGGCTGGGAACATAGCAAAGACCATAGGTATTCCTGACGCAAAAGTTAAAAAAGCAATCCAAACATTGGGCATCAAACCCCAGGTGAAAAAGGGCGCGTGCAGTTATTACTCGAAAGATATTATCCCGAAGCTGAAAGGTGCTTTGAAATAGCACGGACCGGTATGCTATTCAATGAATCGATCAAAATAAATTATTGTTACATAATCCCTAGAGCGACGAGACTGGGACGATTAGAACTTTGAGCTCAATTAATAGACAATAAATATCAATCAGATAAAATCATGAAAAACAAAGTCCTCCTCACCTACCTGCTCATAAGCCTGATTTTATTCTCCTGCACTCCGGATAAAAAGACCAAAGTGGCAATAGATATGAACCAGACCATTATATATAAAGACTCAAGACCATGGACACGCTGGTGGTGGTTTGCCGCTCAGATAGACAAAGCTTCGATTGCAGATAATCTGCAATGGTTGAAGGACAACAATTTTGGCGGAGTCGAAGTGGCTTGGGTTTATCCCCTCAATAGAATGAAAGGTGACACGATAAATTACACTCCGCGTCAGGAATGGCAAAGCAAAGAGTGGTCGGAAATTGTGGCCTACGCTAAGCAGTGTGCCGATAGTCTTGGGCTGGGCTGCGACTTTACTTTTGGTACACTTTGGCCTTTCGGCGACACCAAGGTGCCGTTTGATGAAGCCACCATGAATATAATTGATCCCGAATGGCGACAGGAAATTACACGTTCATGGGAATATCCGAAATCGGGTTATGTGATTGATCACCTTAATCGCAAAGCATTTCGCAATTATGCCGAAAGAATGGGCAATGCACTAAAGCCCGCATTGTTTGGCACTACTTCAGGCTTGTTCTGTGATTCATGGGAAGTAGATACAAAACATCTGTCGACCACCAGTTTTGAGGAAAAATTTCTTCAGCGGTATGGTTATAAAATCAGCGACTATAAAGACAGCCTTTATTCCAAGTCTGAACCGTTTAAAAGTGTTCGTTATGATTATATGAAACTTATTTCGGAATACACGATTGAAGAATTTTACAAACAGTTTACCGATATCAGTCATGAGCTAAGGGCCTATTCCAGGGCACAGTGTTCAGGTGCACCCTGTGATATTATTTCGGCTTATTCAGTAATCGACGTGCCTGAAAGCGAAGCCCTCCTTTTTGAACCTGCGTTTTCAAATATTGTGGCATCTGCCGCAAGTCTCTCCGGAAAAAACGTTGTCACATCTGAAACCTTTACCTGTCTGTATGGATGGCCCAACAACCATCATAGCGAAGAACAGACTGCCGATTTGAAATTATTAGTTGATGCACTCTTTGCCAACGGTGTTAACCATATAATCTGGCATGGTAAACCGTATAATACAAAAGGACAAGACACCACAAAGTTTTACGCTTCGGTGCACGTTGGGAAATCAGGATCACTGGCAGAAGAATTACCGGCTTTCAATAAATATATTGAGACGGTATCTTCTTACATGAAAAAAGGAAAGAATTATTCCGAAGTTGCGGTCTATTTGCCAACGGAGGATAGCTGGATAGCCGGTGAACTGCCCATCGAAAAACAATTTATCTGGGCGTGGGGAGAATATGAACAAAGATATACGTATTTACCGGAAGAGTTGAAAGGTTATCGTCCGTTATGGATCAATTCTGAATTTTTACAAAAAGCCGAATATAAAAACAGATTTTTGATGGTCGGCGACCTTTCATTCAAATCGTTTTATATTGATGTAGAATATTTGGATATTATTGCACTGGAAAGGATAGTGACTTTGGCGAAACAAGGATTGCCTGTCTGCTTAAAACGGATTCCCACCGAACCGGGCTTAAGAAAAACGGAGAAACGCTACAACGACTTATTAATCCAACTACAAAGCTTATCAAATGTAAAATCATCGTGGTCCGAGATGGGGAATGACAGACCACTTATCATAGGAACGATTAACTTTGATTATTGGTGCAGAGAAACGGATGATGGTCTTATTTTATTCTTTGCGAATCCTAAAGCAAAGGATTTGAAGTTCCCTTTAGAATACGGTCAGTCATTAAATGATAAAAAGGTATCGTATGATGTTTCAATCAATTATCATGGTAAATCAACATCCGTTAAACTTGAATTTGCACCCTATCAGTCATTACTGCTGAAGATAGATTCTAATAACCTTTCCACATATACATATTACACTACATTCGTACCTAAAAAGCCGATATTCATCCCACGGATAAATAAAGGAAAGGAACCATGGGAAGTTCAATAATCTTATCAGTATATTGTTTCGGTCTTCACGTGTAAATGTTAATATATCAATACAGATAGCCCATTTATGGCAGACGATAATTGGCGCTCCCTATCTTTACAGATATTTAATTAAAAAGTTAAAAAAACATTCTACTCGCAGGAGATTTTATGAAAGAGTGCTTATCCAGGTTTTTGGTTATCGCATCATGCATGATTTTTCTTACATCGGCGACGGTCTCTCAATGGATCCACACATCCGGACCTGAAGGCGGATATGTCGATTGCTACGGAGTAAAAGGAGATACCATATTCGCCGGTACGTATGGCGGGGGGATTTTCATTTCAACAAACTCAGGGACAAGCTGGAGTGAAACAAACATTGGTTTGACAAACCAAACTATTAATGGATTTCTAACCGATGGCATATTGATAGCCGGGACAGAGGACGGAATATTTATTTCAACGGACGATGGCTTGGTCTGGAACGCATCAAATTCAGGATTGACCAATACAAATATCCTAAATCTTCTTAAAAGCGGCGAGAATATTTTTGCAGGAACATATGGCGGCGGTGTTTTCATTTCAACTGACGGTGGATCTGTCTGGTCAGACGTAAATGATGGTCTGACAAATACAACAGTCAGGTCCATGGTCAGAAATGGCACCTACATATTTGCCGGAACGGCAAATGGCGTATTTCTTACAACAGATGACGGCACACATTGGTCAGAGGTTGATACAGGTATGACAAATAAGTCTGTCAATGTCCTTGCGGCGCGCGGCACCGACCTCTACGCAGGAACAAACGGCGGTGTTTTTCTTTCCTCAGACAGTGGCGCTTCTTGGAATATAAAAAATACTGGACTACCGTATTTTGCAGTTTACGCACTGGCAATCCTCGATGCAAATGTATATGCTGGAACGGAGGGTGGTGTATCGCTATCATCAAATAACGGAACTACCTGGATTAACAGTAATTCCGGTTTGACATCCACCAGTATCCGTACTATTGTCGTTATGGGTGGAAATTTATTTACTGGAACTCACGGCGGAGCATTCCTCTCTACAAATAACGGGGCAAGTTGGATCAGCATAAACACGGGATTAAGAAATGCCAATATCCATGCATTCACCGCGATCGGAGATGCGCTCTTTGCAGGCGCATATGGTCCTGGTATCTTTGTTACAATAGACAGCGGGACTACGTGGACAGCCATGAATACAGGACTTACCAATCAATATATTAACGCATTAATTAAATTTGGTCCCAACCTTTTCGCGGGTGGGACAGGGCGTGTATATCGTTCAACAAACAATGGCGAAGAATGGAGTTTCGCTGCGACCGGTCTTATCGGATATGTTAATACTTTTGCTTTATATGATTCTCTTCTTTTCGCAGGTACGTCTGGACAAGGTGTTTACAGAACCGGTGATAACGGAATGAACTGGCACACGATCAATTCAGGCCTTTCGAGTAAATATGTTTCGGTTTTACTGGCCGACGGAAATAATCTTTTCGCGGGATTAACTAGCAGTGGTGTGTTCCTGACACCGGCCAACGATACAAACTGGATTGAAGTGAATACCGGTCTGACAAATAAGAGTGTGACAAGTCTAACCGCGGCAGGACCAGTCATATATGCCGGGACTAATAACGGTGTTTTTGTTTCAACAGACACAGGGGCAAACTGGAGTTCGGTTAGCACGGGATTATCAAATAAACGTGTTAAAGCACTGGCAATAAAGGATCATCACATTTTTGCGGGAACTGAAAACGGTATATATTATTCGGATAATGGTGGTACCAGTTGGATTGATGTCAGCGCAGGACTCTCCAACGCCCAAATCAATGCTCTCTTCGTACACGATAACAATCTCTATGCAGGTACGTTCGGTAGCAGCGTCTTCCGACGACCTCTTTCTCAAATGATTACCTCAGTCCACGAGCCCCCTGCCGGATTTCCGAATACATTTATACTTGAACAAAATTATCCCAATCCTTTCAATCCCAGCACAATAATCCACTACCAAATATCGGTCCGAAGCAACGTAACACTGAAAGTGTTTGACGTACTTGGGCGGGAAGTTGCAGTGCTCGTGAATGATATACAGGAACCTGGATACAAGTCGGTTCACTTCTCCGCCAGAGGCGGATCCGCCTCCGGCGGAAACGCACTCAACCTGGCGAGCGGAGTTTATTTTTACCAATTGCATGCCCTCCCGATTGATGGCGGGCAGGTCGGCTCATTTACGGAAACTAAGAAATTTCTATTGATCAGATAAAAATAACGAAATCTTCAAATATTATTGATCTCGTCAATCCGAACGGTAACATACTAAAAGGATTCTTATCATGATTAACAACCTGAAGAGATTACTATTGCTATGTTTGATACTTTGCGTGTTTTTCCTTTTTTTCTCATGTTCAAAGCAAGATGCTGACCGAATTAATGCGATAGAGCATGCCTTCAATTACAGTAATATCGACAGCACGATTGCTCTATATTATACTGATGATATAATCTTTGAGTTGGGGAATATTTTGCTCAATGGCAAACAGGATCTTAGAGGCGGTGCTGAATGGGACAGCGTAATAAACAGCCGCTTTTATTTCAGCGATTTCAGGATGGCAGGCGATACGGTATTTTGCAAGTGCACAGAAGAAAACGGCATAAGTAAATTACAAGGTATCGAAAAAAAATATTTTGATCCGGTTATGTTCATCTTCAGAGACGGAATAATAAAGTATACAAAATGGGAAATGACGCCAGAAAGTCAGCGGATCAATAATATTGCTTATAGCGCAGTCGTTGAATGGGCGTCATTGAAACGACCTGAACAGCTGGCGGAGCTGATGCCCGACGGTAAATTTGTTTTGAGCGCTGTGACAGCAAACGGCTGGTTGGCATTGATACGGGAATGGCGGGACAATAATTAGCGGCAATCAGTAATATTCCCGTCTGTTTCCGAACCTCATAAAAATCAACATGGAAAAATTAATAAAATTGAATTTAAAAGTTGTTATCGTATCGTATGTACTCATTGATGTATTGTGTGCAGGCGCAGGTATGGGCGTTCCTATCTTCTGCATATTACTTGGATTTCCGACGGGCTGGTATATTACCAAAAGAATATGCGTTTCCGGCGAGTATTCTTTTCCGATACTTTACAAAATTCTGAAGATATCTGCATTGGCGTCGGCCTTCACCTTTTTATTGATGATATTCATTTGGGGAAGAACAATATTGATGCTTTTTAATCCCATGTCCGATTTTAAAAATTTTGGACATCCATTTATTCTTTATGATCCTAAAATGAGCTTTATAGGCTGGTTAATCCTTATGATATTTGTGTCACCATTTTTACAGCTGTTAACCACAATTTTTGCATCTTTTCTTACTCTAATCAGGATAGGAAAAAAATGAAAATACTTATTATCATAAACGACGCTCCATACGGAACTGAAAAAGCCTACAACGCTTTACGATTAGCTATTACACTTCAAAAAGATCATCCCACTGCAGAAGTGAATGTTTTTTTGATGGCCGATGCGGTAGGATGCGCAATTCCGAACCAGAACACTCCTCAGGGCTATTACAATATCGAAAGAATGATAAAATCCGTTCTTAGCAAAGATGGCAAGGTCAAAATGTGCGGGTCCTGCGTGGATGCCCGAGGTCTCCCGAATGTCCAACTCATTGAGGGAGCAGAGATCAGCAATATGTCGGAACTCGCTCAATGGACAATCGAAGCCGACAAAGTGTTTACATTCTAAAAATAATTCTAATCTAAAGAGGTATATATGACAAAGCATCTTATGTTTTTCCTGTTCATTTTAATGGTATTATGGCTAAGCGGTTGTTTCCCCGGTAACAGCGGGTACACAACTGTTCAACCGGCCGGTTTTTTCTCCGGAATCTGGCATGGATGGATAGCGCCAATATCACTAATAGTCGGACTCTTTGACCACAGTGTAAGAATTTACGAATCATTCAACACCGGATGGTGGTATGATTTAGGATTTTACATTGCTGTTATTTCCGGATTCGGCGGTATTGCCTTTTCGAGAAAAAACAAGAAAGCGAATTCAGGCAAATGAGAACAGTTATTACAATTGTGTCGGTCGCCTGGATCGTTTCGGAGATCGTGCTCGCAAGGATTAAACATTCTGACATGTCAAGCCAGAAATTGGATAAGTCGTCCCTACGTCTTTTATGGATAACGATCATTACTGCGATTGTGTTTGGAAATGTATTATCTATTTCTCGAATAGGTGCCATCTCAACCGGTAGTTACATTATGAAAATTTCCGGTCTCATTTTGATTGTTGCCGGATTAATTGTTCGATGGACAGCAATCATAACCCTGAGGAAATACTTTACAGTTGATGTCTCTATAGTGAGCAACCATAAGCTTGTCAGTACCGGGATTTACAGATTCGTTCGTCATCCTGCATATGCCGGCAGCCTTCTGTCATTCCTTGGATTAGGAATGGTTTTATCGAACTGGCTCTCTCTGCTTGTTGTTTTTATCCCGATAATGATTGCATTTATCTATAGGATCAATATTGAAGAAAAAGCACTCCTGGTTTTTTTTGGTGATCAATACGCGCACTATTGTGCGATGACGAAACGTTTAATTCCCAAAATATATTAACACGATATCGCATCACGTTAAAGACTGGATTGCGATCTTGGTGATTCCGAAGTTCTTGTCCGAGTTTGTTAACTTCATAAGTGTATTATACATATTTGAAACAATGAAAATGAAATCACAACAAGAACTCAAGAGAGAATATAAAGAACGAAAGAAATCCGCTGGAATCTTCCAGGTAAAGAACGCCGTGAACGGCAAAGTACTCCTCGGAAGCAGCCTGAACCTCGAGGGACCTTTAAATAGTCACAAATTCATGCTAACTATCGGACGACACCGTAACGAGGCGCTTCAGAAGGAATGGAACGAATATGGTTCGGATAAATTTATCTTCGAAATTCTGGAAATCGTAAAGGTCAAAGACGATCCCGACTTCAACCTTAGCGATGAACTGACGTTGCTTGAACAGATCTGGCTTGAGAAACTTCAACCCTTCGACGATAAAGGATATAATACTAATGAGAACATTCGTCAGGCATGATCCGATCATAATCGCAATCACGAACGGTTTGCTCCATGAACTTAACAACCAGAGGGTAAAAAAGAGTGTAACATGGAACCTGAACCAGCTTTCATACATATTCTAAAAACGCAGTCCCTTACGGATATCGCATCAATTAAAAGCGTGTTAGACGCGGAGGGAGTTAATTATTTCCTGCAAGGCGAAAATATGAGTCATATCGTACCTTATGTCGATCCCGCCGTATTGATGGTGGTGGAAACTGATGTTGAGAAGACTATCGAACTTCTCAGACCTTTGAAACTAAATTGTGTGTGGATGATATTCCCATAAAGAGATAATTTGAATTTCAGAATTTAGTTAATTTATATTTTAATTGAGGTATAAGAGTGAATCCTTCAATCATTGACAGGATGATGGTCGGCATCGCGAACATTTTCAATCTTTTAGTTATGGGAGTTTTTATATCACGTGCGATAGGGTACAAACGCGTCGAGTGGATTTTCGGAATAATTACTGTTTTACTTGCATTGCCACTCGGAATAGGCATCATCGCCAATATAACTGCAAAACGAGAATGGTGGACAATTATTCTCCCGTTCTTTCTTTTGTGCTACTGTGTGTTGGAATTTGTTTTAGACTATGCAATGAAATCAGATTTCAGAAACACAGGCTATCTGTGGATCTATCTCGCTGTCTTCTACCTCGGTGCGATCGCGATGATAGGTTATAGTTTTGGTGTAAGTAAAACAAGCGGCTTCATAACGCTGGCGACATACTTCATGGGGTTCATTGCTGCATGGTATTCGTACTCCCAGGTGGGACACGGATAGTACTAAGATATTATCGATGGATATACGTCACGATAATTTATATATAACACACATGATATCATCTGTCACTTTAAAACTTTATTACCAGAAAGGAATATATATGAATCGATCATCTGTTCAGCTCATTATCTTAACTTTATTGCTAATAACAACACCACTTCTATCTCAGCAATCTGATAAAGGATACATGGGCGCTGTAAATCAATTTTTCGCTTTAATTCAACAGGGGAAATATGATGAAGCCGTTGACCATATCTACTCAACCAATCCCTGGATGAAAGAAATGGGTGACGACGTTGCTAAAGTCAAATCGGGGCTTTCCAATCTTCCGTCTTTAGCAGGTGAGTTACTCGGTTACGAAAAAATTACTGAAGCCTCGATAGCGAGCGGCTTTATACATCTGAATTACATCGTTAATTACGAAAGGCAGCCAGTCCGATTTTACTTCAGTTTCCATAAAGTCCACGATAAATGGATTACCTATGCATTCGGATATAAGGACGACCTTGGTGATTGGGCAGATGAAAAGGCCAAAAACATTTATCTCAATATGGATGGTAAAAAGTAGAATCTTTCGCAGGCACATGGAAATGGATTACTCTGTGGGAAAGAGGAACCATCTGTCCATCGGCGCTTACCAGGTACTAAGAACTGACGCGGAGACTTAAACTATGGACACCAAACAGTTTTTTCTAACAATCTGTTATCTTGCTGTTGCCTTATCGTCCTGCAAACAAGCAAACAAAATCGGATCCGGTGATGGACGACTCATCAATGATACCTTGGCCGACTTTGCATCACAACGGGAATTCCAACCGGAGTCATTACGGAGGTTAAAATTAGATTCTATTGGTGAATATCTCTATAATAAATACAACCTGGAACCTGCTATTATGTTCGAAAGATTCGGCAAACCTGTGGCAGCGGAGACAAGCAACGTTAAAAACAGGCACACT
>CAYGXH010000026.1:12531-14907 GCA_964353675.1 uncultured Chlorobiaceae bacterium | reverse complement strand
GTGGCTCCTCTGATCATGGTTATTCATTCTATACAAAAGTATATCGTAACGACGATGGTAATTTTATCGATATTGGTGCAAATCTTTCAGGCGTTTGGAGTAGTTCTACTGCCTGGGGAGATTTTGATAACGATGGGGATTTAGATATTGCATTAAACGGATATGGTTCCGAAAGTGTAACGAGTAAAATTTATAGAAACGATGAGGGTATTTTTTCCGATATAGACGCTGGATTGACCCGGACCAACACTGGTGCTCTCGCCTGGGGTGATTATGATAATGATGGAGACCTTGATTTATTATTTACCGGCTGGATTGTTGGCGGTGGTGGTCCATTCACAACAATATATCGCAACGATAGTGGATCATTTGTCGATATCCATCCAAGTTTGATTGATATCTATCAAAGTTCGGTATCTTGGGGTGATTATGATAATGATGGAGATATTGACATTCTCATGACAGGAAAGGCATCTTCGGGTGGAGACCCAATATCGAAGGTCTATCGTAATGATGGAAGTGGATTATTTACAGATATTGGTGCAGATATTATAGAAGTTTCTTTGAGCTCCGTCAAATGGGGTGATTATGATAATGATGGGGACTTAGACATTCTTCTCTCGGGTGAGAATTCTCCAGTGACTTTTATTGCTAAAATATATCGTAATAATTTAGGTTCGAACACATTTACGACCAATAAGCCCCCGACACCACCTACCAATCTAACATCGACTATAGTAAAAAGCGGAGTATCTCTTCATTGGAATAAAAGTACTGATAATCAGACTGCACAAGATGGATTAAGTTACAATATCCGCATCGGGACTACACCGGGTGGAACAGAGGTGGTGTCCCCGATGGCTGGCATTTCAAATGGTTATCGCCGAGTTGTTCAAATGGGAAATACAAATCTCCAAAATAATTGGATAATAAAAAATTTAGCAGCAGGGGAATATTACTGGAGTGTTCAATCTATCGACGGTGCTTATGCTGGTTCACAATTTACTTTAGAGAGTACTTTTATCGTTCATCCTTCAGTAAAAATTATATCAATTGAAGATATTAAAAATGACCAAGGGGGGAACGTACGAATGAAATGGTACAGATCGCCAGACGATACAACTGGAGTGGTTAATCAGATAACACACTATGGTATCTGGAGAAAAATACCACCGACCCTATTTAAAAATAATTTTCCTCGTAATAATCCCATTCTTAGAGATGATACTCTCGGAGTATTGTATGATTTCATTGTAAATGTTCCCGCTGTGCAGTCACCGCAATATAATGTTGTCGCACCTACATTAGAAGATAGCACAGAATCCGGTACTCATTACTTCACTTTCTTAATTACTTCACATACAAGTAATCCCAATATATTTTATATATCTCCTCCTGACAGCGGCTACTCAGTCGATAACCTATCACCCCTTCCCCCACAAAATGTTGTAGCGAATATTATAGGGAATGCTGCTATCTTACATTGGGACAGTAACAAAGAAGCGGATTTTTCTCATTATGAGCTCTTCCGCTCTATCATACCTAACTTTAATCTAGACACTACGGCAGTGTTAACAACGACAACTGGGACATCATTTAGTGATCCCTTGATGCCACCTTTTAATAATTATTATTATGTACTTCGGGCTGTGGATATTCATGAAAATCGTAGTGTAAAGAGTAACGAGGTTGCAATAATATTCGTTGGAGTAAAAGAAGAGTCAGGAATACCGACAGAATTTGCCTTGGAACAGAACTATCCCAATCCCTTTAATCCACTAACAAATATTTATTATGCACTTCCTGAAGGTAGACACGTAAAATTAGTAATACTTAATCTGCTTGGTCAAGAAGTCCAGACACTTGTGAATGAAGTACAAGAAGCAGGATATAAATCTATAACCTTCGATGCAAATGCATTACCAAGCGGAGTTTATTTCTATCGAATAGTTGCTGGTCATTACATCGAAACCAAGAAGATGGTGCTGATTAAGTAGGCAGAGTGGAGTATCAAATTAACCAATCCCAGCCCTCACCGGTTGGGATTTTTTTGTTACATAATTTGTGATTTTCCCGTAGCTTTTTCCGGTACTGCACACCTCCGACACAATGAGTAGAAACAGAAACATTTTTGAATATGACCGTCGATTTTATTATCTTAATCAGAACGATCGGGGCGTGGCTCAGCCCGGCTAGAGCGCTTGGTTCGGGACCAAGAGGTCGGCGGTTCAAATCCGCCCGCCCCGACAGGAAAACAATGCGTTAGTATTTTATAATCTGCATAGGGAATACACGGCGAGAGCGTGGCGCCTTCGGCGCCAAGGTCGGCGGTTCAAATCCGCCCGCCCCGACAGGAAAACAATGCGTTAGTATTTT
>CAYGXH010000026.1:0-12431 GCA_964353675.1 uncultured Chlorobiaceae bacterium | reverse complement strand
TAATCTGCATAGGGAATACACGGCGAGAGCGTGGCGCCTTCGGCGCCAAGGTCGGTGGTTCAAATCCGCCCGCCCCGACAAAAAGCTATGGCATTTGTGGTTTACATTCTGCAAAGTGAAAAAACAAAACGTTATTATGTTGGCCATACAGAAAATTTAGAGCGTAGAGTATTTGAACACAATAGTGGTAAAAGTATATCAACTAAGAATGGTGTACCGTGGAAGGTAGTGCGAACAGAATATTTTCAAAGTCGTAAAGAAGCAATGTACAAAGAGAAACAGATTAAGAATCGTGGTATAGCACGATATTTGACAGATGTAGCGGTACACAAATAGAGCGTGGCGCCTTTGGCGCCAAGGTCGGCGGTTCAAATCCGCCCGCCCCGACAAAGGAGGAAATAAGTCAAACGTACAGTACGGTTTCTGCCATATAACTCAAGGTGTTCCCTCTCCATACTGAAATGCCGCAAATCAACATCCTCATCGTCGAAGATAATCTTGCTCACCAGAAGATTACCGAGTATATCCTAAAAAAAAATAAAATACCCGTCACAATATTCCTTGTGCGCGACGGACAGGAAGTTCTCGATTACCTTTACCGCAGGGAGCCCTTTACCGACCTTCAAAAATATCCTCTGCCGCATATAATTCTGCTGGACCTTAACCTTCCAAAGAGAGACGGAAGGGAAGTACTGAAAATCATTAAAGAGGATTCGACTTTTCAAAAGATTCCGATCGTCGTGGTAAGCACATCCGACAGGGTAGAGGATGTCAGCTACGCCCGTCGTATGGGCGTCGTAGGGTACATCAGCAAATCGATCGGTTTCGATAAGCTCAACGAAGAACTTAGCGGAATTCTTAAATATATTGAACAGTAAGGACACCTACCGTTTCCGTTGGAAGTAGGGACGGAAATTCGTATTATTGAACGGAATCTGAAATGAATATCCTCGCAATCATTGGCCGCCCGAACGTTGGTAAGTCGACTCTGTTCAACCGTATCGTCGGTGAACGGCACGCAATAGTGCATGATGACCCGGGCGTAACGAGGGACCGGCACTATGCATCAGCCGATTGGGCAGGTAAAAAATTTACCGTTATCGATACCGGGGGGTACGTGCCTGATTCAACTAATGTCTTTGAGCGAGCTATCCGGGAGCAGGCACAGATGGCCATAGAAGAAGCAGATGCCGTTCTCTTCATGGTCGACGCTACTGAGGGAATAACTCCTCTCGATGTAGAACTTGCGAAAATTCTACGACGCGCACAGAAAAAAATTTTCCTCATTGTCAATAAAGTAGACAGTGAAACAAGGGAGCCGGACGTTTCACAGTTTTACACACTCGGCTTGAATGACCCATTATCAATTTCGGCGCTGGGCGGACGGAAAATCGGAGATTTTCTCGATGCAGTCACAGCTTCCTTCCCTGCACAGAGGGGGGAGGATGAAGCAGACGTCAGAATAAAAATTGCCATCATCGGAAAACCCAACGTGGGTAAGTCGTCGTTCGTGAATGCTCTCCTCGGGAAACCGCGCAATATTGTAACTGATGTTCCGGGCACAACCCGCGATTCAATCGATTCTGTCGTGAGGTATCAGCACGAGGAGGTTGTACTGATCGACACCGCCGGATTACGGCGGAGGAGCCGGATCAAAGAGAATATCGAGTTCTACAGTACGTTAAGAGCGTTGAAGAGTATCGATCGGTGTGATGTCGCGGTTCTCATGGCGGACGCTTCTGCAGGCATAGACAAGCAGGACCTGCGGATACTCGATGCCACAGTTGATCGGAAGTGCGGCGTTATCATCGCAGTTAATAAGTGGGATACAATCGAAAAGGATGATCTGACAGCCAGGGAATTCGAAAAAGCGATAAAAAAGTTTTTGCGTATCCATGATTACATTCCGGTCATTTTTATATCAGCCCTCACGAAACAACGTATCTTCAAAGTCATCGATCTGGCGAAAGAGGTTTTTTCGGAAAAGATAAAACGGATCGAGACAAATCGGCTCAACAAATTTCTTCTGCGCGAGATCGAAGACAAACCTCCATCGTCTAAATCCGGAAGGGAGGTCAGGATCAAATACGTTACACAGGTGAAAGCGAATCCCCCGGCATTCAGTTTCTTCACGAATGTACCTTCTATGGTAGAAGAATCCTACAAGCGGTTTCTCGAAGGGAGAATTCGCAGGCATTTCGGATTCCGCGGTGTCCCGCTGACATTGTACTTCAAAAAGAAAAGCTAAAACTGCACGAAGAGTACCTGATTCTGCGGTTGTTCCCGTCACCGCATTCGTCCCAGGTATGAAAATGCCCGAGGGATGATTTTTAGGTTTTCAATACTTCCCGCTAATCTCCTTTTCGGACGGCGGTTTGTGCCAATTCCATTCTACCCTTAAAATCTCTCATCATGATATTTACCGATCGGACGCTTGACATTTTTGCCATATCGCGTTATATTCCAATAAGCAAGTTCAGAATTTTAAGGCACTTATATCATAATGGAATTTTCGGTATTTGCGGTTCCGAAAGCTGATTAAAACGCATGAGAGACGGCACATATAAAAGGAAACTCGATGACCTCCTGACAGTCTGCCGGAAAAACCTTTATGCTGTTAACGAGGATCTTATCCGGCGGGCTTTTCAGTTCAGTCTGGAAGCTCACAGGAACGATATGCGCGCTTCGGGGGATCCGTTCTTCAATCATCCGTTTGAAGTAGCAATGATAGTGGCAAAGGAGATACCGCTCGATGACGTATCGGTAGCCGCTGCGCTCATGCACGATGTTGCGGAAGACACGGAATTCACGATCAAGGACATCCGTCACGAATTCGGCGATGTGGTTGCCGAGATTGTCGACGGCGCCACGAAAATATCCGATATCTTCCGGAGTCATGAGGTAACGGAAACTGAAAATTACAGGAAGATGCTTCTTTCCATGGTGAACGACATCCGTGTCATGTTGCTGAAGTTTGCCGATCGTCTTCACAATATGCGCACGCTTGAGTACCTGCCGAAGGATAAGCAAATCCGGCTTGCCAAAGAAACTCTCGATATCTATGCGCCGTTCGCGCACCGGTTCGGTTTGGCAAAAATAAAGTGGGAGCTGGAGGATCTTTCCTTCAAGTACCTTTATCCTTCCGACTATGAAGAACTCGCATCGAAATTGAAAGCCAAACGGAAGGAACGGGAGAGCTACATCAAAAAGTTCATCCAGCCGGTCGAAATGCGGTTTAAAGAAGAGGGAATGAAGTTTGAAATAGAAGGACGCCCGAAACACCTGTACAGCATTTTCAACAAGATGAAAGCAAGGGGAAAGCCACTCGAATCGATCTACGATCTCTTTGCAGTTCGGATTATCCTCGATACAGAAAAACCGAATGATTGTTTTACGGTATATGGTATCATCACCTCCATCTACATGCCAATCCCCGAACGGTTCAAGAACTACATATCCGTACCGAAGAAGAACGGGTACCAATCAATCCATGCGACAGTTGTGGGCCCTGACGGCAAACTGGTAGAGGTGCAGATCCGCACGCAGGGTATGCATGAAATTGCGGAAAAGGGCGTCGCAGCGCACTGGAGATACAAAGAAAATATCACGAGACTCGATGAAGAACTTGAAAGCTGGATCTCATGGGTGCGGGAATTATTTGAACGCGGCGACAGTGAGGCGCCCGATAAGCAGTTTATGGAAAGTTTCAAACTCACCCTCTACCAGGATGAAATCTATCTCTTCACGCCAAAAGGGGAATTGAAAATTCTTCCAAAAGGGGCTTCACCAATTGATTTCGCTTACGCCGTGCACAGCAAAGTCGGCGATCATTGTCTCAGCGCTAAGATCAACGGAAAAATCGTACCGCTCAATCATCAGCTTCTAAGCGGCGATCAGGTTGAAATCATCACATCTAAGAACCAGTCGCCGAAAGCTGACTGGGAACAGATCGTCGTCACACATAAAGCGAAGACACACATCCGTCGGTGGATGAAGGATGAGGAGCGTAAGGCGGCTGAAGGCGGGAAAGAGACGTGGGAAAAACGTGCAAAAAAATTCCGCTTTCACATCAATCCCGACGATCTCCTTGTGTACCTCCACGCCCTGAAAATTGAAGATCTGAAAGATTTCTACCTGAAAATTCACAAAGGGGAACTGAATCCTGATAGTGTGATTCACGAAATTGATTTGCATCAGAGACAACCGGAGGGAGAAACCCTTAAGGAACAGAAGAGCGCCGGATTTTTTGACCGTGTGCTTCACACAGCCCGAAGTATCACGGGCGGCATCACGCTCTTCGGAACAAAGGAAAATATCCTGCATGGTTATGCAAAATGTTGTAATCCTATTCCCGGCGATGATATCGTCGGATTTGTGACGAAGGGGGAGGGAATCAAGGTACACATGCGGGATTGTGTGAATTTTCGGAAAATGACGGAGCGTGAATCACAGAGAGTAGTGGAAGTATCATGGCCTGTTACAGGAACGGGCGAGTACATTGTTCCGGTGTACCTTGCTGGAGAAGACCGGCCGGGGATGCTCAGTGATGTCACTCATTCCATCTCAACGTACCAGAATACAAATATCCGGACGGTGAAGATTGATACCAAGGATAAAATGTTTGAAGGAACAATCATGGTCATTGTAAAAGACAAAGTACACCTTGAAAGAATCATTGAAAAGATCCGCAAGATACCGGGTGTCATGGTTGCAAAACGTCTGACAGAGTAAAAAGAGGAGCACATTTTAGTATGAAAACAATATCCAAAACATACACGAAGCGCGATATAACTAAACGGGTCGCTGAGGCATCGCATGCCGAAATGAGCGTTGCTGCTGCTTATGTGAATCATGTTTTCACAGCGATCCGGGAGATCATGATGAGCGCCGATCCTGCACTCAGGATTGAAGTCCGCGATTTTGGCGTGATTGAAGTGAAACCGACAAAATCGAAACCGAAAGCGCGCAATCCCAGGTCGGGAGAGGTGATTTACGTGCCGCCGCGACGGAAAACCCACTTCAAGCCGAGCAAGCTCCTTAAAAAATTTCTTTCCCAACCGCTCGATGGGCACAAAACAACCGTCACACGGCCCGTCGATTGAGGTAACTGAACACTTATGGAAGAAAATCGCCGGATTATCGGTATTGATTACGGATCAAAAAGGATCGGTGTGGCTATGAGCGATCCTCTCAACATAATTGCGCAGGGTTTATGTATCGTTCCTAATACCGATAAGGCGCTCAACGCGATTCGGGAAATTGTTGAAAAGCATAACGCAGGGGCTATCGTTATAGGCATGCCGCTCAATCTTAAGGGGGATAGAGGCCGGGTGGCCGTTGAAGCAGAAGCATTTGCTCACGGGCTCGAAGAAAACCTTCCCATTCCTGTCGTTCGTCAGGACGAGCGTTTCACAACAACCATCGCGCACCGTACGCTCAGGTTCATGAATACCGGAAAGAAGGAGCGCCGGAGTAAGGAACGTATTGATCTTATGGCGGCGGCATTAATACTCCAGAGTTATCTCGACAGAATGAATGTTATACGGAGAGAACAAGGGCGGGAATGAATCTGCGCGGTAAATTCGAACCTGTAATCGGTTGGGTCCGAAATATCGGATTGTGGGTGCGCCGCCATCTGATTCTCACTGCCCTGATGGTGTTATGTCTCTTTGTGTTGCTCGAGTACCTTTCGCTCCCCTCAAAAGCAGAACTGAGAAAAATCAGAAAAGTAAATCCGCGGGTAACCGCGCTTATGAAACAAAGGCAGGAGGAGGCGGAAAAGAGGAAGAGGAAATATTATTTACGCCAGCAGTGGATTCCCCTGTCGCAGATTAACGATAACCTGAAGCGCGCAGTTATCGTAGCAGAAGACGGCACATTTTATCAGCATGAGGGTGTAGACTGGTATGAGGTGAAGGAATCGATAAGGAAGGATATTCAGAAAGGCAGATTCGTCAGAGGTGCAAGTACCATCACGCAACAATTGGCAAAAAACCTCTTTCTCTCAACCTCCAAAGATCCGATCCGCAAATTAAAAGAGGTGATCATCGCTATAATGTTAGAGGATGAGCTTCCGAAGTCGCGTATTCTGGAGCTTTATCTGAACATCATCGAATGGGGTGAGGGTCTTTTCGGAGTTGAAGCCGCTTCGCAAAAATATTTCGGCAAACATGCTTCCGAATTAACCCGTGAAGATGCCGCGCGCCTCGCCGCTGTCATACCCAGTCCCCTCCGCCATGTGCCGACAAGCGACACACGGTATGTGCGGAATAGGACGAATATCATACTCGCACGGATGAACGCCCGGGGATGGTGAGAGCAGAGACAACTGAGGATAAAATCGATATGAATTACCGTGATGTCAATCTATTGATCGAAGAGGGTGAGGGTTTCACCGTGGAATTCAAACGGCGCATTTCCTCGCCTGAAAAAATTGCACGAACAATTATTTCCTTCGCGAATACGAGAGGCGGTACAATTTTATTCGGCGTCGACGACGACGGCTCGATCGTCGGTGTTGAGAGTGAAAAGTCGGAAATTGAGCTGATCGAAATTGCCGGACGTGATTTCGTAGATCCTCCGATTGAATCCATGATCGATATCGTGCCATTCGACGGACGGGATGTCATAGTATGCCACATCGCTGAAAGCAAGGTAAAACCTCATTACTTTCTTGGTGTGCAGGACAGGCTCGACGGAGAATACACCCGCGTATACATCAGAGTGAACGATAAAACGATGATGGCGAGCAAAGAGGTTGTCAGGATCCTCCAGAATGAAAATCCTGATGCCCCGCCTCTCATCATGGCGATCGGCGAAAATGAGCGGCGATTGTTTAGCTACCTCGACGAGCACGGGAGAATCACCGTACGTGAATTCGGACGGTTAGTGAACATCAGCGACAGGCGTGCATCACGTATTCTGGTGCGTCTGGTACGAACCGGAGTCATCCGCATCCATACGCATGAAAAGGCCGAGTATTTCACACTGGCTTATGACATCAATACCAAATGAGAACAATGAACCCGACAAATATTACAACATCACGCACTCTGGTTTCAGAACCGATGCCTGGCAGCATTATTTTCCTCTACAAGTACAATATGCATCACATTTTCATCACATTTATTTCTCTTTTCTAGTAAATCTATGAAATCTCTCCCACAGCTTCCTGTTAAAAGCGATAGCATTTTATCGTCCTTGTTAGAAGTACTGACCGACCTACTCGCAGTATGTGATGCGAACGGAACAGTTCACGCAGCCAACAATCAATGCAGAAAATTCTTCCGGCAAAGAAATGGCGGACCTACGCCTCGGTTTGAGCGTATAATCCATGCGGCTGACAGAAAGTCATTCAGAGACTCGTTCCGTCGTTGTGCGAACGGTGGGAAGGAGCAATTTCTACGGTGCCGTACGACGAACACGAACGACCGTGAATTGATATTCGATCTCCGTCTGGTTCGGATCGGCGGTGCATCAGGGGATAAGCGGCACATTCTGGTGCTTGCACGGGATGTAACATCAATGGTCGACGCCGAAAAGCAAATTCGACTTCTTGCCACTACTGTGAGCTGTACACGGGATGCGTTTGTAATGACCGATCAGAAAGGAAAATTTCTTTTCGTGAGTCCGTCAACGAAAAATATGTACGGATATTCTGAGAAGGAACTGATCGGGAAGAATATCCGTCTATTCCGGTCGCGTTCTGCAACGAAGGATCTTCAGCTTGAGATTGCTCAGGCGACGCTCGACGGGGGCTGGTCGGGTGAAATCATCGAACGCCGGAAGGATGGGAGTGAATTCCCGGTCGAATTATGGACATCGCCCATGTACGATATTGACCGCAAGCCGTTGGCAACCATATGGGTGACAAGAGATATTTCAGCAAGGAAACAGGCCGAACAAAATTTACGGAGTACTGCTGAAAGGCTTCAGCTGATCTTAGACAACATCGATATCCTCGTCTTTGAGCTTGATGCCGATGGGCGTTTTCTTCTGTCGCGCGGAAAAGCTGTGGAAAAATTAGGACTGAAACCGGATGAAGTGCTGGGCGTTTCTGCATTTGAACTTTACAAGTCTTTTCCGGAGGTCGTAGATTTACTCTCGGCGACGTATAAGGGACAGCAAGTGACAAAGGATGTGGAGGTCGGTGGCTACACCTGGGGAGTAAATTCCATACCGTTACGGGATAGACGCGGGAAGATCATTAGGGTATTCGGTACGGCTGTCGATGTCTCGGAGCGATACAGTGCTGAAGAAACACTCCGGCGCGAATCAAAACTCCTCCGGACCTTAATGGACAATATACCCGATACAATATATTTTAAAGATCTCAATTCCCGTTTTACACGCATCAATAAAGCACAGGCGAGGGTCCTCAATGTAAAAGGTCCGGATGACGCGATAGGTAAATCAGATGCGGATTTCTTCCCACGCGAACATGCCGATCGTGCATTAAAAGACGAGCAGGATGTCATGCAATCCGGTAAACCACTCCTCGGGAAAGTGGAGCGTATTATTTATCCGGATGGGTCGGTGCAGTGGTTTTCAACGACAAAAGTACCGATGAGAGACGAAGAAGGAAGAATCAGCGGCATGGTCGGCAGTTCAAGAGACATCACCGATTTAAAATATGCCGAGGAGCTGGAAGCGGCGCTGTATCGTATCGCGGAGGAGACGACTTCAGCTACCGATCTGAAGAAAGTATTTTCGACGATCCATGGCATCATTAGCGAGCTGATGTACGCAAAAAATTTCTTTATCGCTTTGTACGACAAGAAAAACGATATTCTTTCCTTTCCGTACTTCGTCGATGAAGTCGATGTCCCACCCGAATCCGGAACGGCGGGAAAGGGACTCACGGCGTATATCCTGCGGACGGGAAAATCTCTGTTATGCAATCAGGAGGTGAGTGATGAGCTGGAGCGATTGGGGGAAGCGGATGTAGTGGGGGTGCCGTGTCCGATCTGGCTTGGTGTGCCTCTGATTATCGAAGGAGAATCGATCGGCGCAATGGTCGTCCAGCACTATTCGGATCCGGATGCTTATGGAGAACATGAAAAGAATATACTTGAATTCGTATCGACACAGGTTGCCAAAGCAATACAACGAAAGCGAACCGAGGAGATTATCAAGGAGAGTGAAGATCGGTATCGGGCGTTTGTCGAACAAAGTTCGGAAGGGATTTGGCGGTATGAGTGCACAGTACCGATTCCCGTAACCCTCCCGGAAGATGAGCAGGTGAAGCTTCTTTTCGAAAGCACTCGATTAGCCGAGTGCAACGACGCGATGGCACATATGTACGGGTATTCCTCCTCGCTGGATCTCATTAGCACGCGTATGATGGATTTACTGCCGGTCGAAGATCCGCACAACAACGAATTCCTGAAGCAGTTTATCCGTTCCGGATACCGGATCAAGGATGCGGAATCACATGAAGTTGACAGGGGCGGCGAAGTTCGGATAATAATGAATAATCTCCTCGGCCTCATTGAGAACGGCGCGTTAATTCGTATCTGGGGCATTCAGCGGGATATTACTGAGAGGAGACATTCAGAAGATCTCCTCCTGCATTCAGAGGAAAAATACAGAACCCTTTTCGAAGAGTCGCAGGATTGCATCATACTGAGTGAACCGAATGGATCTCTCCTTGATATCAATCCGGCAGGTGTGAAACTCTTCGGATATTCGGACAAGGACGCGCTACTCCGTAAGAACCGGGCTTCCAACCTTTATTTAAATCCGACGGATCGCAATAAATTCCGCGATAGCATCGATACAGACGGAGTGGTGAAGGACCTTGAGGTTACTATCGTACGAAAGGACGGACAGAAGCGGGTTGTCCTGGAAAGCTCGAGCGTTATCCGCGATCCTATGAATCAGATCGTGGGCTACCGGTCATTTCTGCGTGATATCACGGAACGGAAAAAGCTGGAAGAGCAACTTCGGCAAGCTCAAAAAATGGAAAGCATCGGTACTCTGGCAGGCGGTGTAGCGCACGACTTTAACAACATTCTCGGTATTATTCTTGGTTATGCTTCACTGCTGGCAACGCCGGATCTCGATGAGGCGAAGGCCAAGCAGAGTATAGAAACGATCAAGCGGGCTGGTCAGCGTGGTGCAGATCTGGTCAGGCAGTTACTTACATTTGCCCGGAAGGGCGATCCCAGCTTCTCATCCGTCAATGTGAACGAGACGGTCAGCGAACTGATGAAAATGATAAAGCAGACATTCCCGAAAACGGTTGCGATCGTCGGTGAACTGAGCGATAATCTGCCCTCAGTCGTTGCGGATCCGAGCCAGCTTCATCAGGCGCTGCTTAATCTCTGCGTAAATTCCCGCGATGCGATGGTCGGCGACGAACCCGGCAGGCCCGGGGGTGGAACACTTACAATCTCAACCGGATTCCTGAAATATAAGGATGTCAGCGCCCGGTTTATCGACGCCAAACCAAATGATTATGTGTTCATAGAAGTCGAAGATACCGGCATTGGCATGGACGACGCGACGGTCGGAAGGATGTTCGAACCCTTCTTTACGACGAAGGAAATCGGCAAAGGAACGGGGCTTGGTCTCGCAGTCGTCTATGGCGTCGTAAACAGCCACGATGCGCTTGTCGACGTTCAGAGCAAGAAAGGCGTAGGAACAAGGTTCACGCTTTACTTCCCCGTTCCACAACAGATGCCGGTCATCGAAAAGCAGGAAGAATTTATAGCGAGCGGGGTAAAATCCGGAAATGAAACGATTCTCCTTGTGGAAGACGAGGATATGCTGGCGCTTCTCCTTAAGCAAATTTTGGAAGACAATGGGTATACGGTTCTCGTAGCAAAAGATGGAGAGGAAGGATTGAGCATTTACAAAAACAGATCGCAGGAGATCCATCTCATACTGTCCGATATGGGATTACCGCTTCTGGGGGGATATGAGATGTTTATGAAGATGAAGGAGATCAATCCGAGGGTCAAGGCAATTCTCGCAAGTGGTTATTTCAATCCGAATTTAAAAATGGATCTGATAAATGCCGGCGCAAAGGATTTTATTCAGAAACCTTATGTTGCGGAAAACGTTATCTCACGGGTTCGCGAAGTACTAGACCAAGAATATTAAGCTAGGGTTCGTTGAGGATACGGATACATTCGAAAATCGCGATTCCGAATGCAACTGCTGCGTTAAGCGATTGTTTCATCCCGAACATTGGAATTTCGATGCCAAGATCTGCGCACTCGATGATATCTTTTGATACGCCGGTTATTTCGTTTCCCACGATGATGCATAGCGGGAAATCTACACGTCTGAGAGAATGGTAAGGAATGCTCGGGTGAACGTGTTCAAGAACGCAGATTTTGACTTTTTGTGATTTGAGACGGTGAATTATATCCATGGGATTTTTTGTATACTCCCACGGAACAGTTTTAGTAGCCCCAAGCGCCGTCTTGTCGATTTCCTTCCTTGGAGGGTGCGGTGTAAAGCCGCTTAAGTAGAGTTTTTCTATCCTTGCCCCATCGGCAATTCTGAATATTGCTCCCACATTGTAAAGACTTCTGATATTGTCCATCAGGCCGTATACAGGAAATCTCTCTAATTTCGATAATTTTTCCGGGGAATGGCGGAATTGAGCAATCTCTTCATGTGTCATTTTGCGCATAGATTCGATGAATATAATGATTTTTATTCATTTTTGATTGATTAACAATGAGGTATTTTGTATATTACCTGACCGTAGTGACCTCCATGATGCAAGTAAATATTTGAAGAAACTAGTCATTGCCATTGATGGTCCTGCCGCATCAGGCAAGAGTACCACTGCAAAATTAGTTGCGAAACGTCTCGGGTATATGTACATCGATACAGGCGCCATGTATCGTGCCATAACGTTTAAAGTGCTCGAAAATAATATCCCGATCGATGATGAATCTGCCATTTCCCGACTGGCAGAGGTTACCCGCATCGAGATGACGGAGAATAATGATCATCTGACAGTGTTCCTTGACAAACGCGATGTTACCAAAGAAATTCGATTGCAGGCTGTGACCAACGCGGCAAGCGCCGTCAGTTCCTACAGAAAAGTCCGGGAGCTGATGGTCCGAGAACAACAGCGCATGGGGCAACGCGGAGGAGTCGTGGTCGAGGGAAGGGATATCGGTACCGTAGTTTTCCCCGGCGCCGAACTGAAAATATTTATGATTGCTTCTCCCGAAATCCGCGCTGAACGACGGCAAAAAGAATTGGATACGAACGGCGTAAAAGTTCCCGTCGAACAGCTGATAAGAGAGATTGTCGAACGTGATAGAAAGGATTCAGAGCGAAATCTGAGTCCCTTGAAACGCGCCGATGGCGCTATTGTGCTTGATACGTCCCACAAGACGATCGATGAACAGGTTGATTTTATATTGGATAAGGTGAAAAGGCTAACAAACGGAACGGATGAAAGT
>CAYGXH010000025.1:0-14966 GCA_964353675.1 uncultured Chlorobiaceae bacterium | reverse complement strand
AACGGCCTGCACACCAACGGAGTACCAGTTGTATCAATAGTCAGATCACCAATGACATGCATGGGGGCTATTGAGGATGCAAGCGTATCTGCGGCAGTCTGAAGGGGACAATTCCAGATGAGGTTTGCGAACGACTGATCCAGATTTCCGGGAAAGGTGTTTGTGATACCTGTAATCTTGCATATTGAGCCGGGATTCCATGTTGCGTGAAGGAGAGAAAAAAGGGTTGATCCTACAGAACCGTTTTTTCGATATTCATAAACACTTCCGTTTTCAAATGTGACCTGCCCTCCTGGCCATGTGTAAACGTTTCCCTGGTTAATTAACGTCCCATTTACCGAAATATTTGCACCAGGCCTGATGGTTACCGTACTGGAAGGATTAGATATAAAGGTACAAGTCGCGGGAAGGTATAAACCATCTAGCCGAGTATTTAAAGTAGTAGAAGAACTTAAGGCAATTCCGTTGAACACGAAAATCCGCCCAGCACTTGATTGTGCCGAAATATTCAAGGTATAATTGTACGCTTTATCTCTCATGTAAATGAGGTATGTGAAAATTCCATAAACTCCAGGATCGTCGGTGTAGGTTGTTGTCGCACTGCCATTATATACAACATTCCAGCCGGATATTGTAGTTGGACCAACAAGGGGGTCGGTAGAAGAGTAATAAGCCTGATTGTTTACGTCCTGATTGGACTCTATCGTTCCACTCCGTCTCAGAATGAGGACTCCGTCAATGCCGCTGCCGCCTGATACGTCACTCCCAAGCTTCCAGGTAAGTGTAATTTGTGTTCCGCTCGGAGAGGCGGTAATACTTGAATCGGGATTCGGTGATGTGAGATCCGAACTGCCATATATGCTTGAATAGATAATCACATCATCGAAATATAGATGCAGCGTTGTATCACTGGTATGGTCTTTTCTGCCGTAGATAATTGGATAATAGATCGTACCATTTTGGGCTAGAAACGTATAGTGAATACGTGAAAATGAGGTAGCGCTCACAGTAAATTCAGTCCCTTTTGTTTCAGTTACATCATCAGAAGCGCCAACGGCTACATGGTGATTCTCTTCGCAGGCACGAACCCAGGCGATGATTGTAATGTAGTTGATCCCGCTGGCAGGTGTTGTTACCTGATCGTAGCTGTTATATAACTTTCCGTCCGATGTTGCATCACTCGTTAGCTGCGCAGATTTCGAACCCGTCCGAAAATAACCTGTGGTCGTGTTGATCGACCAGGAACCTTCCCCGCCCGACGACCAATCATTCAAGTTGTTTTCAAAACCCGGATTCTGAGATAGTGCGATACCAGCTGTGCATAACAGAAGAAATATAGTTGTAACTATACGCATGTGAACCCTCCGATTCTATTTGATTATTATTTACTTCTCGGTGTGATTGCCCCGCCCAATTTCATGAAACAGATTAGTGAAAGAAAGTTAATCAATAAAACAAAAATAATCAATACAGTTCAAATAGATAACAGGCTATATTGCAAGTATTTTGGAGTGAAATTGTATTTTTTTCGGTTTCTGCCTAATGCCGAAAAAAAATGATTAATTCGAATTATTTATTAAACTTTTTTGAAAGGATTCGCAATTTGTGGCGGGAACAATTTACTCGATATTTTATAAATGAATACGAAGCATGTTTAAAAAACATCAAATATTCATTCTATCTAACCGTGATATAATGAATTGCGCAATATAATTAAAATAAAATGTGGTTAACATTTCTAGATTAAAAAAATTATAATGTTTATTATCTTGTCGTATAAAAATCTATTTATTTTGAAGTAGTACACGAAAGTTAATACTTCGCCGAATGTTATAAATACCACAACATATTTAATTTACTAATTCAGCGGGAAGCGGGCAGCCAGTGGTGGGGATCTCCTTTATAATTGATGCTATCCACCACCGTCCTTCTTTCTTGATGAGTGAAAAATTGTCAACTCCTGCCTGGGGAGGTCTCTTTGAGCCGGGGATGTGCGCTTCATAGAGTACCAGAATGTTTGCTATATCACCAAATACCAGCGGTTTCACACGTATGATTTTTTCCTCGAAACCGGTCTCTCGGACTTTAGCTTTCTCAATAAATGTTATAAAATCTAGTATAAAACCTTCGACATTAAAAATTGTGGACGCCTCTCTGCTTGTCCGAAGTACGATAACCGCATCGTGTATGAACATCGACTTCATTTTATCCCAATCAGGTGAAGTACCGGCAGGGAAAGTGACTTCTTTGTAGAGCTGTTGGGTGAGATCTCCGGATTGTTGAAAAGAGTATCCGGAGCGGGCTGTGCAGCTGCAGCCTGGAAGAATAGTAAAATGATAACAAAAAGTGAGAATGTAAGTTTGGTTTGTAAAGATTTCATGAAATTGTCTCCTCTTTATTATTACTCATCGCGATCGTTCCGGCTTCGAAGGTTAAAAGCTGTCTCTTTTCTGACTCATAATGAGGAATTTCAGCATGGGATTTCTTCGGTTAATAAAGACTCTCCACTACGACCATGTACCTTCTGCAATCGGAATAACTCTTCCTCCGACTTCTATCTGGTACACATCATTTTCCCGTTTCGCCCGCAGGTGAAGGAGTGACTGTCTGCCGATTTCATAACCCTGACCTGCAACAATGTCGATAGCATCGGACGAAAAGTACCTGTGCTTCAACATAAACGCCGCGAGACAGCCGTTACCGCTTCCCGTCGCTGCATCTTCAGATATACCGAGCGAAAGCGGGAAAACGCGGACTGCGATCTGTTGATCGGGCGAATAACTTTCAGGCGAAAAAGCAAGGATGATTTTCGCCTGAGTAGTGCGGATAAATTCATCGTACTTTTCGCGGTTGATGCGGATCCGTTTAAGTGCATCGAGAGAATTCAGCGGAACGATAACATGTGGCAGACCGGTGGATATTTCTTCAATAGGATAGCGGAGATCGAAATCGTTTTTATGGATGCCAAGGACGGGAATGAGCGCCCGCGGATTGAACGTCGTGTAAAACCTCGGCTCAATCTGTTTCATCCAAAACAGCGTTTCTCCATCCTTCACGGGCGATATGCGAACAGGGATTTGGCCTACCTTCAGGTTCAGTATAATTTCATCGACCGGTTTATCGAGCATGTATTTTTGTATAATGAAGGCAGTCCCCAGAACAGGATGACCCGCAAATTCGACCTCGGTCAACGGTGTAAAAATCCGTATATCGTAACCGTTATTCCGCTTTATGTCTGAAAGAATGAATGTGGTTTCCGAAAAATTTATTTCACGCGCAATTTGCTGCATCTCTCTTTCCCCAAGCGAACCCGCATTAACAAATGTCGCAAGCTGATTTCCTGAGTATCTACCATGTCCGAAAACACCGGTAAAATAAAACTTGATTTTACCTTTCATAGTCTTACTTTCACAAGTAACCGTTCACATGAATTATTAAAATACTAAGGCTGACGCAGATAATCAATTACCTTTTAACCGGATGGATAATGGAATTGACACACCGCAATATGGCATAATTGTTATACCTTTCCTAATATTGAGCGGAGAGCATAGAGCGGAGAGCATGGAGAAATAAGCTGTGAGGTAAGTAAGGAGTATAGAGCATTGAGCGATGAGGTGTAAGTATGGAGCATAGAGATTAGAGCAGAGAGTATAGAGTAAAACCGAAGGAAATACTCAGTACAAACAACTCCATGCTCTTAGCTCTACGCTCATAGCTAGGTACAAAGTACAAAATACTACTGACTAATGACAAAGTCCCAAGTACCAGGTACAAAGAACAAAGTACCAATTACTAATGACCAATACCCCAGCCGGATGGACAATGAATACTGATGACTACTGCAATTATTTCAATATGATCCTAACGTACTCCGCAACCGATGAAATTGCAATTTCTATTGGCGGTCAGATCTTCAGCGGCGAATATTCATCAGAATATCGGCACTATCCGGACGCGATATAGACTAAAGGAAATATTTACCTTGGAGATTGAAAACCTTTTCCGTTCCTATAGTATAAGAATTGTCTGCCGATGATGGTGGAATGGAATTCCAATATAAAATATCATCAGCGATCTGAAATTCTGAATGCAATTACCGAATTTTCGGTAAATGTCGGTATAACAAGGAGATGACGGTCACTGCAGTAGGTGAAATTTGCGGTATAGACTGATAACGCCGTCATATCGAGAATCTTGCGAATTGAACCACTCTTTGAAATCTGGAATATTCTGCCATCTGTCTGCGAAACGAAATAATTACCATTCCCATCGGCCTCGATGCCGTCAATAATACCCTTCGCAAGTCGAGCGATTGTTTTTACACTCTTTGTTTTAATATTGATTGATTTCAAACAATAATCACCATTATTTGCGACAATAAGTTCATCCCCGTCAAGATGCAAACCGTTCGGTCTGACTATCTGACCTCCGCGGAACCACTCGTCGATTTTGTTATCATTAATCCGGTAAATGACATTCCCGAATGCATCAGAAACGTACATCAGGCCGCTCTCATCAGCCGCGATATCATTGAGAGCGACAGCTCCAGCCACATCCAATCTCTTCTGAATGGAGCCGGTTGTGATGTCTACTACAACAACTGCACGGCGTTCCACTATATACAACCGATCATCCAGTATAGTCATTCCAACCGGATTGTTCAACTGTTTTATCCAATCCAGGTCGATGAGTTTTCCGTCGTTGTCAAGTTTTGATACCGATTGTTTACCTTCCCCTCTGCTGGGATTGTAGCCGTCATAATTTGAAACGTAGAAGCACCTTCGTTTATTATCGTAGACGACAGTTTCAGGTATCTTGTAGTCTTTGTTTGTCTGCCAAACCTTTTCCACACCGGGTGCCTGGAACATCGCACCCGCATCCTGAGCCATAAATCCCCACCCTCCGCTCAGTTCAGTAATAATGAGCAGGAGTTCATTTTCCCCTTTATTCAGAGGAATGGAAACAGCATCGAACAAACCAACGATGCCGAGAAACGACAGATCCCGCTGCTGGTAAGCGCTGGTTCCTTCGAAGCAAAGCGTACCGTTACAGAAGATATCGACGACGTCGCTGTAACCAAACGCCAGTTTTTTTATTTCATTCTTCTCTGCATTAATTAGTGTCCGAGCTATGATTGCTTGCGGTTCTCCCCCGGCTTTTTCACGAAATCGTGCTACGTTCACGAGGCCACTTAGTTCAGCTTTTACCTTTTCCCATTGTATCTGTCGGAGAGTTTCTTCCGTCGGGTATTGATCAGTTTGTATCACCGACGATGCAAAGGTCTGGGATATTTCCCATTCGGTTATGATACCGGGCAGTGTATCAACGTATGGCACTGTTGGAAACACCATATCATCATTACTTCGATAAATAAAGTTTGAGAAAATGGCAGACTTATTTTTCGCACTTCTTAAACCGATCGTTCCCTTCGTCGTTCCTATCTTCAAATCCGGGATGAAGAGCACCGGAGAATCGGAGCTATCCCAAAACATCTGGGCATACTTTCCATTGAATTCCACCCTTACATGGACCCACCGTTTTCGCGGTACAATTCCGCCTGCCGTATAGCCGTCGCCGTTGTAGAGCTGCCAACATTCTATTCCATTCATGACCGGCATATACTGAAAAACGTCATTATAGTATTTTGACCTGTGCGGGCGTATGTATATGTTTTCAAATTCATTTTCGGAAGTCATTCGAAAAATGACACCAGGATACGCGCGTTCTTCCTCCATCCATATATCAACCTCTATTATTCCGTTCTGACACTGAACATCGCGAAGGTAAGCGGTGCCTATAAGACATTGCCGACCGTCGTGTTGGACGGTATCTGCGTCACTGAAAATCCAGCGGGTTGTATCAAACGGGATTGTTAAATTTTGAGAGCGTGCCGGCCAAATAGGCAGTGCAGAAATTAAAATAAACACAACGCAGAACAGAAATATTATTTTGGATTTATTCATTTTACGCTTCTCCTTTTCGATATCTGTAAACGGAAAACCGATTAATGTATACGAATAATGTCTGTTTATGTTTTAGACGATGAAGGAGGGTATTTCTTACAGAAGCTATGCTATCGGAGCAAGATTAGTTTTATTACCTGCGACGAATTATCACTTTCCACTCTGCAGAAATAAATGCCGGAATTAACCTCATTCCCTTTCCAATCCGTACAATCCCACATGATTGAATAGCTCCCTGGCAAGAAGTGTTTTTCCTCAAATGACGTCGTTAATAAGCGGCCGGTAATATCGTATATCCTTGCGGTCAGGCGTGTTGACTGCGATACCCGGAACTGTACAACGGTAATTCCATTGAAAGGATTGGGATAATTTCGTTCTAACCAAAAATCATCAGGGTATGCGTGGCTAACCACAGACTGCTCCACGGTTGTTAATGTTGAAACCGCATCCCACAAGATACCATAGATTGTTTCGCTTGCTGTTGTCGATTCTCCGTTCGTGAGAACGATGACTGCACTACTATCCTGTTTACAGAGACCAATTTTTGTTCTTACGCCCTGATCTCCGCCGCTGTGTTCCCACACCATCCGGGATCCATGCTGAGCGCGAAACCATGTTAATCCCTGATTAGAAATGATGGCTGGATACTGAATCGTTGCGATCGTGTCGATTGTATTTTTTTGCAGTATTTGCACATCATCCAGCTCACCCCCCGAAAGAAACATTGTGAGGAAACGAGCTAGATCGCGTGTACTTGATCTCAATGCACCGGCCGGATAGTCGGCATACCCAAAATGACCATACGGAACGTATTTGACTCCGTTATAGGAGTATGGCATCGCGACGGTATTGGTATCAAGACCGGATAGAAACCACGATGTGCGATTCATATGCATCGGAAGAAAGAGTGAATCGCGGCAGTACTGATCGAATGGGAGATCACTAATCACACTCACGAGGTAACCAATAAGAACAAAGTTATGATTGCAGTATGACCATGATTTCCCGGGTTTCCAGTTGTAGAAATTTTTAGTCGCGTTGTAGTAATAGCCGCCGGGAAGAAAATACGACCTGACATACTCATCCAGCCGAATAGGTGTATCACCGGGGACATATGTTGAAAACATTACATCCCAGTTGTCTTTTAAACTCGATGTATGAGTGAGGAGCATACGGAAGGTGATCACGCTGTCAGGGAAGTACGGATTTACGATCCGGAACGGCATGTAATCATTAATGTCATCATCGAGATAGAAGAGTCCCTGTTCCCAGAGTTTTAAAAGTGCCGCACCCGTTATGGTCTTTGAAACTGACGCGAGCATGAATGCCGTCGTATCTGTAACCGGAATCCATTTTTCAATATTTGCAAATCCATACGATCGATTCCACACGATATTGTTGTTCCTAATGACAGACGTGGACACACCCGCTACATGATAATCTTCCAATATCAGCGTAATGAGAGAATCTATTGCAGATGTATCGACAATTGCCGAACCAAAGATTTCAATATTGCGATTACTCTGGATGCCTGAGCCATGTAATCTGATATCCTGAGCGAAATATATATCGGTACACAGCGTCCAAATAAAAAAAGTAAAGATGCGTATGTACGTCGCTGTCCTCATGGTTAAAGAAATACTACATGATTACGCTTTTTCATGCGTAATATACATATTATCATGTTCGATAAATAGGATTATTCGATAACTGGCTTCATACAGCTACGAGAGGTAACTAATGAGTTTCATCCGGAGAAGCTGCAGATTTGGCGTTATAAGCGAAAATAAACCATCCCTGCATATTTCCATTCATCGATATAATTTCGAGCCGGAACTTACGGATTCCTGACAGAAAAAAAGCTTTCTTTTCGTTGAATCCCAATCTTACACGATACTTCTGGGTATTTCACATTACAGGCTGTTCGGTGCTCATGATCATTCACATTCCGTTCCGCATCGTCGTTCCAAAGATATTTTCAAAAGGAACTCGTCAACCGGTACTTTTCGCATGACGATCATAACACACGAAAACACACGGACCATAGAACATGGAGCTCAGAATAAGGGATTACATTCCCGTGTTCGTAAAGATTATTCGGGCTAAATAAAAAACCCCCACAGATTATCCCGTGGAGGTTTTACGAGGTGAAAGAAACCGGAAAGCTTATTTTTTAAGCTTCTTAATGTTAATATTCGAGTTTGAAGTCTTCAACATTATTTTTTCCCCACCCCCGTTGATCAAATAAGTAGCCCGTATCTCTTCATCCTCCTCATTCTGCTCGTAGTTTTCTGAACTGAAGTCTGATTCGATCTTATATTTCTTGATATTCTTCGACCACTTGTTTGGTATTTCTATCACGGCTTCTATCGTTGCCTTTGAATTTTCGGGGATATAAAGTTTTATATTTCCTCCTCCGGTAGAGAGCGAACTGCCGCCTTTACCAGAGGGATTCAGCTCTGCAGTAATTTCGCCGCCGCCCGTGGAAGCAGAGATACTACCGGTTATATCTTCCAAATCAACATTTCCACCGCCTGTAGAAACATGGACCTTACCCGAAGCATCTTTCACATCGATGTTACCACCGCCGGTACTTAATTCAACATTACCACTTGCCCCGTTTATACGAACATTGCCTCCGCCGGTCGATATTCGAGCAACGCCATCAGCTTTTCCGAGTGTGATGTTTCCACCGCCTGTCGATGCTTCTACGCTCCCTTTTATATCCTCCATCGATATATTACCGCCGCCGGTAGACATTTCAACATCACCTCCGATTGCTCCGGCCCGGATATCCCCACCGCCGGTCGACAGGTTGAGATTTCCTTTAATAATATTCTTCAGCGTGATATTCCCTCCGCCTGATGAGCTACGGAGAGGTCCCCGCAGGTCTCCTTCTATTTTTATATTTCCTCCACCGGTCGAAAGTTCTACTTCGAAATCCGTTGGAACATTTATTTCAAAATCCCCATCGCCGCCTTCATAATCTTCCCCTTTCATATCAAATCTGACCGTAACCCGGTTCTCGTCGCCTTTCATCCTGAGATATTCCAATTCTTCCGGATCAAAATCAATTGCACGGATGAAAACTTCACTTTTATTCCACGGGATTATTGTGATATTTCCGTAATCCACTTTCATGTCCAGTTTGCCATCTTTCTGTACCTGAAAGGAGGCGGTTTTTTCTCCATTACTGTCATAATCCTTATCGCGGTCTTTGTCCTGAGTTTTCACAATGGGCGCGATTGTCAGCGTCAGGATAAACATCAGAATCAGGCCAAACCTTTGTTGTTTTATCATGGTTGAATCTCCTTTAAAAATGCATGCGAGCGCATGCGGATGTAGTTATTATTATCATTGTTTAATTTTGCTTTCAATACTTGCATGATTATCGAATCCCCGCGGAAATATTTGCCGTTCCAGGTGGTGAGAACATTGATAGCCGCAATCCGGAGTCCGGCGCTCTTATCATGAACAAGTACATCGATGAGCGCCTGCCGTACTTTCGGATCGCTGCCGTAATTTTGAAGCGCCTGCAGCGCCTCTTTCCTTACGCCGGGATTCTTGTCGGACCGGACTGCTGAAATAAGAGCTTCCATAAGTTCATCGTCTAATCGAGGGAGTCGCATATCAGAGGTGAGAGCGCTCACCGACTGTAAGCGAACGCCGGGATTCTGATCGCTCAACAGCGCATGCGCCAGTACTTTTTGCACGTTGGCATCGTCTACGCGTCCTTTCATTCGTACGGGCATTACAGCATCAAATGTAAATTCAACTTCTCTGTCTGCATCATCCGAATCGATGAAGCGGACATTAGAAATACGAGGTGAGGAACTGAGTGGTTCGCCGAAATTAGCGGTGTTGTCTGTGGAAACTGTTGTACTTGGCAGTTCGTACTTTGTCCTTTGCGTGAATAAATATCCTGCAAGAAATCCGATGGCAATAAGTGTCGCGCCGCCGACTGCGATCTTATAGCTCGGGAAAATATTACTGATATGTTCTTTTAAATTATCCCAGAGATAGCGCTTCTCTACTCTAGTATTTAGTATCCGCCTCAGTTCCTGACGTGCTTCTGAAAGCAGGGCTTCATCTGCCGGGATTGGTTCGTATTTTTCGAGTAACGCGTTCAGGTTGTTCAATTTTTCCAGTTCTCTCTGACATTCGGAACAGGATTGAATGTGCTGCTCATAGTGTATCCGTTCCTTATGTTCAAGCTCGCCGTAAACGTAAAGTTGAAGCAGTTCCTGGTATTGTTGGTGTTCCATCACAATACTCCTTCCAGATACAGATCCCTGAGTTCTCCGCGAAGTCTGCGAATTGCCGTGAAGAGCTGTTTCTTTATGGATCCCTCGGTACATTTCATGAATCCGGCAATTTCTTTTAATTTATACCCTTCATAGTGACGGAGCATGAAAACAAGTTTTTGCTGTGGCGAGAGAAGATTAAGAGCATTCGCCACTCTGTCGGATATTTCCCTGTTTGTTAACTGCTGAGGAGATGTCATGCTGCCCTCGTTCCTCCTGTTGCCAATGATTGATTCTTCGTGTTCGCCATCCGAAAAATGTGATATTGTGTTTTGACGTTGTTGATGTTTTTTACAATATGTGAGGCATACATTCGTGGTAATCCGATAAAGCCAGGTTGTAAATTCACTTCGCATTTGAAATTTACCGATACTTCGAAAAACCCTGAGGAATACTTCCTGGTAAATATCTTTTGCATCTTCCGCATTATTGATGTAACGAGCCGCAATCGACAAGACCTGCTTATCGTGCCTATACACAAGGTTCTCAAAGGCGTTAAAATTGCCGTTTTTCATTTCATGAACCAATTCAGAATCGCTGAGTGATGAGAGGTCGTTCATTTTATCATTAGACTTAGGCTATCGAAAAAAGGTTGGTGCTGATAGATTCATTAATTGAATCGAAAAAATAAATAGGAATATGCCGAAATATCTTTTATATCCCGTGATAATACAATTATTTGGAATTGAGTATTAAGCGCTGGAGAGGTATTCGTTTAAATATGATGATTTGTTGCAAACTCGGATCATCTTCAGATTGTAAAATATGGAACCATTTTGAGGTATGCAGAGTTATTTTATCATACTTGGAATAATTTACGGTTATGACAAAACGAGGATATTATGAATCCAAAAAACAATGCTGTCGGATGGTTTGAAGTACCTGTCGCGGATATGGACCGTGCGGTACGATTTTATGAAAAGGTTTTCGGTTACACGCTCACACGGAGTAAAATGGGACCGCTTGATATGGCTTGGTTTCCATGGATCGAAAAGGGATTAGGCGCGGCCGGATCGCTTGTTTACCATGAGGAATTTTATAAACCGTCGGCAGATGGGGTTTTGATCTATTTTAGTTCGCCTGCAGGTGATTTAAACATTGAACTCGGCAGAGTAGAGTCAGCAGGCGGAAAAGTACTAATACCGCGGACGTTAATCAAAGATGACATTGGATACATGGCGGTATTCTTGGACACTGAGGGAAACAGGCTGGCCCTTCATTCAAGGAAATAACTTTGTGATGCGGGACGATACTTTAACCTGATGCAAATCGGTCGGCATACGGTTTTATAATCCCGACGGTTTTATCTCCCGTTATTATGTGAACTTAATAGTTTTTGGTGGGATTCTTCGGTTTTAACTTTTTTACAAAATCTCCGCCAGCTTCTGTCGGTATTAATTTTGCCGGGGAAAAAATATTCAAGAGCTTTCCCGACATGAGCTCGCCAGTTCCCCCAGCTGTGGCCCTCGTTATATTTTCTGTACGCATAAGGGTATCCTTTGGTACAGATAAGGGTAACAAAATTATGCGCGAGCGGTATGAGTTGATCCATATCATACGCTCCGATATCAAGATAAAATTTTATGTTAAGTCGCGGACTATTTTCATATCCGCTTGTCACAGCTGAAACAATGTTGCTAGAGAGCGCGGCTATGTTGCCGAATGTTTCAGGATAGTGTAATCCGAGCGATAGAGACGCATTGCCGCCGCTCGACGCACCGATCGAAGCGCGGTCTGACGGCTGTTTTTTCGTTCTGTAAATCCGGTCTATGTATGTGAGGATTTCGTCGACGATAAAAGAATAGAAAGAATTCATCTGAGCTCCTGCGTACTCAGCATTCCTGTCGACTGGTGGAACGAAGACTGCAATGATGGGAGTGATTCTTTTACGAGCGATCAGGTAGTCGAGAATATTGTTCGCACGACCAAGCGACAGGAATTCAAGTCCGTCATGGAACAACACTACCGGGTACGATTCGTTTACGCGATTGTATTGGTTGGGCGTGTAGACCGCAATCATTCTTGAATTCCCCAGTATCTCACTGCTGAAACTCATTTCGGTGATTGAGCCATGGGGAATTCCAGGGTGAAATTCGATCTCCTGAGGGGAAACGTATTTAGGCATCCGCAATTCAGAATTTTCACCATACCCGCCTTCGATTCGTCGAGGATTAAGCGGATCGAGAATCCAGTGTACACCGTTTATAACAAATTTGTAATCAAGCCGGGCATCGGATTCGAAGCGATGGGAAAAGTACCAGAAATTAGTCCCTTCAACACGCTTCATAGAAAAATCCGATAAACTCCAGTCATTGGCATCTGATGGAATTGTAATATTCTCAGCATCTCCGCGGAAGATAAAATGGACGAGACTGTCTTTTTCGATGTATGGGATGGTGGGAAGAGAATTCATGAATCTATCGATGAAAAGCGTCCGTTCCTCCCACGGCAGTGCATTCAATTCATGGAGGAAGTCAACGAAGGACTTTGGACCGGATGAAAGTTCTGTCATGGAACGGCGATATGGTGTGGAATTAGCAATTTAACCAGAAACTGCCGGTTTTCCATTGTTTCCCCTTTTAACAATGTTCACCTCTTTGCGAATCGTTTAAGGTTCGTCATCCACAGTTTAAACCGCTGTTTGTAACTCAATAACTGGCGGCGGCTTACACATACCCAAATATAAGGCGAAAAAGTGGCGATGTCAAATGAGGAGGGAGTAATGAGGGGTGAGGGTGAGGTGTGAGCAGTGAGCTATATGAAGAGCTAAGAGCGGGGAGCTATGAGTAGTTTCGGCATTATTTCGTTAACATTCGAGTCACTATATCAGCCGTTGTAACGCATGCAAATCCGTAAGCAAGATTAAGCAGGCTTGCCACATGCATTTCTTCATTGATGCTTCCTGTTCCGTCGGCCAGAAAGAAAACCCTGTAATCCCTGTAGTAGGCATCGCGTGCCGTAGACTCGCAGCACATATTGGTCATGATGCCGGATATAACAAGGTCTTCAATCTTGAGGCAACGAAGGACGGTTTCTAAATCGGTATTGTAGAATGCAGAGTAACGGTGTTTAAGAATTACTTTCTCGTGGGGTAGTGGAGCAAGGTCGCTATGCACTTCACTTTCCGGACTTCCCTCAAGGCACATTCCTTCCCACCACCACTCCATGATACCGGCGTCCAGTCGATCCGGATGATGAACATGCTTTGTATAAATGACCGGACGCCCGGTTTCCCGAAATGCTTTTACCAGTCCCTGTACTGACGGGAGAATTGCAGGACCTCCGCATGTAAACGAAGGAGATGCAGGATCCAGGAAAAATCTCTGCATATCTATTACGAGAAGTGCAGCTTTTTCCCTCCTCAGTTGCATCTGATGCCGGTTGAAGGGGGCAATCTGCTGAAGCCAATGTCGGGTCTTTGCTTCAAGAGATTCAGGTAGGACGTATGATTCCCTTGTGACCATAGTATTATAATGAGCATTCGCCTAATCTCTCGCCGCAACCAACTCTAAAGAAAATCAGTTAAGCGAAGCTCTTCCCCGATATGTTATCTATCTGGTTTGGATTATCTGAATCGTCTTCCGCCGCCTCCTCCGCCTCTTCTTTGTCGGCCGCCATCGCCTCTACTATCGGAACGAGGCCGCGCTTCATTAACGGTAAGGGCACGCCCTTTCAGATCTTTGCCATTGAGGTTGGTGATTGCCGCTTCAGCTTCGGTTTTCGTAGGCATCTCAATGAAGCCAAAACCTCTGACTTCACCCGTGAATTTGTCCTTCACGATGGTAACGGTATCTACTCGCCCGAAAGCTTCAAAGGCTTGCTTTAAATCGTCTTCGGTAGCGTCGCGCGATATATTGCCAACATAAATATTCATCCTGTATCTCCTTGTGATTTTTGGTTGGTTGGGGTAGAAATGATTATAATTACGTTTTTTAAATTCAATCGGTATAATTAGAATTAATTATTAGGATAGTATTTCAGGATATCGTAGGATCATCAGCCCGGAAATGTACGCGAGGTCCAGACGTCGGTGCTCTTTCCGGCCGTAACAATCTTGAAACTGCCCGGGAAACGTTACGAGTTCGTCGGCGATCAAAGCAACATCCACTTCCGTCAGCTTCATACACGGAACGATCTCGGGATTCCACCCAGCATGACGTAATATCATCTGAAGATCCTCCACTTTTTTGAGAGATGGTGAAGGACGGTGAAAGAGGTTGTAGAATTGTTTTTCGCATCCGATCATTTTTCGGAAGCGCGGTTCTAACTCATAGACGTAGACCTCCTTTTTTGAGCCGTGGTACACATAGCCTTTGCCCTGCTTGCCGCTGCCGTGCGTCTGTCCAATGAATCGCCAGTTCGCCGCGCGGTAGCACGTCCCTTTGAACCGGGCGGGATCGACAAAGGTTTCAAGCATCCACAAGCGCGTCCCGAACCGCTCTTCCCAATCACGAGAGAGTCGGGCGAGCGCGAGGGATAGCACATGGGAGGCGAGATTCTTCACCTCCACCCAGGGAAGAACGAGAAAGCGGCTGTTGTTGGCTATCCTGCCCAGCCGCGCTTTCCGTTGTTCAGAAGACCAACCGATATACTTATCCCGCACGCGGAGTTTGAGCGCGGGAGCGCTGAAGGATAAGGCCGCTACAGGTCTGTCCTGGACGAATGCGAGATACTTGAGGCGATGTCCTAACAGCCT
>CAYGXH010000024.1:0-15593 GCA_964353675.1 uncultured Chlorobiaceae bacterium | reverse complement strand
CGTTCGGGCGCACATTCCCTTTTTCAGCTCGAGAGATGGAATAATAAGCAGCATGATTTATCTAGCTTTAACGTATTAAAATGCAGAAATTTTCTTTGAAATTCAACAAGCCACGCTAGTTACCTTGCGAAGGTTTGCTAATGACTAAAACTTCCGATATTTGTCTCAGTTTAAACAAGTAAAATGTCGGAGGTTTTACTTGTTGTACTGTCGAAGATCATTTGATTTAGAGTTATACTCTATGTCTTGTCCTGAAATCGGTTGACAAAAAAGCACGGATCAAAAAACTAAGAATTCGATGCTCACAACTCAGTACTAACATCTCTATGCTCTCTGCATAATGACAAATGACTACTGATCAATGACGTATCACAAAGTATAAAGTACCAAGAACAAAGTACAAATGACCACACCCCGAGTCCAAATGACCATTGACAAATGACTAATGACCTCTATATTTTCTTGATTTTCTATCCCACATTTCGTAATTTAAGCAAACCACCCTGTGAATATATTGAAAAGGAGCGCACCGCGCCGATGCGATCACCACTACTAATTTATTTAACATCGGTGCATAACCTTCTCACCTTGTCTCACCCTGATCACGACAAAAATCCCTATATCGGTAGGGTGCCATGATCATTTCCTGGTTGAAAATAGCGATCTCAATACTTTTTACCGGCGTTATGGCAATAGCGGCACTTCTTTCCGCGCCTTTCACCAGAAAGGGAAATTTCTATCACGGAATCGCCAAGAATTGGGGCCGGGGCATACTGGCTATTTGCGGAGTACGCCTCACTGTCGGAGATACTAAATTCCCAAATCCCAGCCAAAGCTACGTTTACATAGCAAATCATGCGAGTCAGTTTGACATACCTGCCATCCTGGCGGGAATCCCGGATCAAATCAGGATCGTATATAAGAAAGAGCTTGAGAAAATACCGATTTTTGGATGGGCTTTAAAATACAATAAGACCTACATTAGTATCGACCGGAGTCATGGCGAGAGCGCTATGTCGAGTCTTGAAGCTGCTGCCGATAAAATTCGCTCAGGCACATCGGTTATTCTCTTCGCCGAGGGAACACGGTCTCCCGACGGAAATTTGCAGCCTTTCAAACGCGGTCCGTTCAACCTTGCTGTCCGCGCAGGCGTGCCTGTCGTTCCGGTCACTATCAACGGGAGTTATACGATTCTGCCGAAGCATTCTTCGCGCATAAGACCAGGAACGATCTCTATCACGATTTCAGAACCGATTTACCCGATGGGCGGTACGGGAAAAAACACAGAGCTCGAACTGCGCGACAAAGTACACGATGCAATTCTGAAAAACTTAGGTACTTCTTGAACAAACATACAGATGACTAATAAACCTCACAGTGAAACAGCAGTTGCGATAATTCCCGCTCGGTTTTCATCGGTGCGTCTGCCCGGCAAACCGCTCGTTGATCTCGGGGGTAAGACGATGATTCAGCGGGTATATGAACAGGTAAAAAAGGCGACACGCGTTCACAGGATTATTGTGGCAACAGATGATAAAAAAATTGCCGAAGCCGTCACCCGCTTCGGCGGTGAAGTCGTTATGACACCGCCTGATGTTCGCACGGGTACAGATCGTGCAGCGCTTGTGGCACGAACGCTCGATAATGCTGATATTATCGTCAATGTGCAGGGTGATGAACCCCTCATTCCGCCGCAGATGATCGACGAAGTGGTTTCCCTTCTTGCACTTGATCCGACAGCGTCTGTCGGGACGCTTGTGCAGAAAATTACATCTACGGATGAACTCAAGAATCCAAATTTGGTGAAGGTAGTCCTTGACAGAGACGGATACGCCTGTTACTTTTCCCGTGCACCGATTCCTTACCTGCGTGACGAATCCGAGTCGGAGATTCTAAGACAGCACGTGTGGTACGGGCATATTGGCATTTATGCGTTTCGAAAAAAATTCCTCGCACAATTTTACTCCTGGAATCAATCGAAGCTTGAAAAAGTAGAAAAACTGGAGCAGCTCAGAATTATCGAGCACGGTTATAAAATAAAGACAGCCGTAACTGAATACAGCAGCATCTCCGTAGACACTCCCGAAGATGTTGAACGGGTTCGCGCAATCATCAAGAAGCAGGAGGCAACTACGCATGATTAATAATGATAATAATATAGAGGAAAAACCCACTCTTTGGGAAATTTTCCGCAACACCTTTGGCAGAGGGCTCGTGGTCATTGTTCCGGTCGTAATTACGTATTGGGTTCTCCAGATATTCTTCGATGCCGTTGATGGTATCGCTTCACCGTTTTTCGACAAAATTTTCACCCGGCATATTCCCGGCATCGGCTTCATAACGATGATCATACTGATACTGATCGTTGGCTCTTTATCGCGTAACCTTATTGCCCGGACGGCATTCCGACTGTTCGAAAGGTTCGTCTCCACGCTGCCATTGGCGAGAACCATTTATACCGCAATGAAGGACATCATTAGTGCGCTGCAGCCCGGGAAAAAGGGTCGTTCTTTTCGACAGGTCGTTCTGATCGAATATCCCCGCCCGGGACTCAAAACGATCGGCTTCGTCACCAATGAACTCAAAATTACCGACAAGGACGGATCAGAGGAATTGGTTAGCGTGTACATTCCGAATCCACCCAATCCGACATCGGGATTTCTTATCCTTGTGCCGCGCGAAGACATCAAAATACTGGATATGACCGTTGAGGAAGGTTTAAAGCTCGTCCTATCCGGCGGCATAGTAACATCAGGCACAATCATTTGTAAACCATGAAAGTACCCTATGGCACGTAATAAAGTAAAATACATCTTCATCACGGGCGGCGTAATTTCCTCTCTGGGAAAAGGTATCGCCGGCTCATCCATCGGACTGCTGTTGAAGTCGCGCGGATTGCGCGTCACGATTCAGAAGTTTGATCCCTACATCAACGTCGATCCCGGCACTATGAACCCGTATCAGCACGGCGAAGTGTACGTCACCGATGACGGCGCTGAAACCGATCTCGATCTAGGGCATTACGAACGCTTCCTCGACGTGAACATGACCAAAAACAATAACGCGACGACCGGACAGATATACAACGAGGTCATTACGAAAGAACGACGAGGCGATTATCTAGGTGCAACGGTACAGGTGATTCCTCACATCACCGATGAAATCAAACGACGATTCGAAGCGCTCGGGAAAACAGGCCATTACGACGTCATTATAACGGAAATCGGCGGCACAGTGGGAGATATCGAGAGTCTCCCGTTCCTTGAAGCAATGCGTCAGCTCATGTATTCTAAGGGAAAAGATAATGCGATCTGTGTTCATGTTACCCTCGTGCCGTACATCAAACATGCCGGGGAAATAAAAACCAAGCCGACGCAGCACAGCGTTAAAAAACTTCTCGAAATCGGAATACAGCCGGATATTCTCATCTGCCGCTCCGAGAAGCCACTCACGAAAGAGGTCCGCGAAAAAATCGCACTGTTCACCAATGTCGATACTGAATCGGTCATCGATGCTCACGACTTGTCTACGATTTACGAAGTTCCTCTTCAGTTCGCAGAAGAGGAAGTGGACGAGATCGTTCTTGAAAAACTTGATCTCACCTGTCCGAAACCAAATCTCAGGGAATGGAAAAAGTTCGTCGATCGGGTAAAAAATCCGCAGGGTGAAATTTCGATCGCTGTCGTCGGGAAATACACAGAACACCAGGATGCATACAAAAGCATCTCGGAAGCGTTTGTTCATGCAGGTGCCGCCAACAACGTGAGAGTGAACATCAACTGGGTGGCAGCTGAAGACGTGGAGGATAACGGACCAGAGCGGTATCTCGCCGATGTAGCGGGACTTCTTGTGGCTCCCGGTTTTGGCGAACGCGGCATCGAAGGAAAAATCGCATCCATACGCTATGTGCGTGAACACAAAATTCCGTTTTTGGGCATTTGCTTGGGATTACAATGCGCTGTGATTGAGTTCGCGCGCAATGTCTGCGGTCTTACCAGAGCGCACAGTGTCGAGTTTAAGCAGACAGATCAAAATGTCATCGACCTGATGCTCGAGCAGAAGAAGGTGACTGCCTACGGCGGAACCATGCGGCTGGGAGCATATCCCTGTGCGGTCGTGAAAGGAACTAAAACATTTAAGGCATATAAGAGAGAGCTTATTCACGAGCGCCATCGGCACCGGTATGAAGTTAATGATGCGTTCAGAGAGATACTGAAAGAGCACGGTATGATATTCAGCGGTATCTGTCCGACCAATAATCTCGTTGAGATTATCGAACTACCCGATCACCCGTGGTTCATAGCGGGTCAGTTTCATCCGGAACTCAGATCCAGAGCCACGAATCCTCACCCGCTGTTCAGGGATCTGGTTAAGGCGGCAATCGATTATAAGGGCGCCTCTCGATAACCGGACCACAAATCCTGCTAAAAAAGGGAATTTACATGGATACTGCACACAAGATCCTACATACGTGCCCCGCCGTTTACATCAGAGTATCCTTTTTACTTTGCATACTCGTGCTTGCACAAAATGCGATTCTCTCTCAACCAACATATAAGAGCGCCTGGAAAATAGACAGTATCCTTCTCGGAACCGGACTTGCAACAATACTCACCTCTAGCGTTCTGGACAAGTCCTCTACCCCGTTGACCATTGAGGAACTCGAGCGTCTTTCACGCTCGTCAGTCAACCATATTGATCGATCGGCTACATACCTCTACTCGGCATCACTTGCAAAGTGGAGCGACGTACTTGTCGGTATATCGGTTATTTCTCCCGCTGGGCTCTTTCTGCTGAGGGATGTAAGATCATCGGCGGGCACATTTTCACTGATGTATCTGGAGACAATTCTCCTTTCTACCTTTATCCCACAGCTGTGCAAACGGAGTGTTGAGCGGTACAGACCGTATGCATACAATCCTGCAGCGCCGTTCTCCGTAAGAACAAATCCCGATTCACGCCGCTCCTTTTTGTCCGGTCATACAACTTCAGCATTTGCTTCGGCGTTGTTTCTATCAACCGTCTATAGTAATTCCAATAGCTCATCAAAATGGAAATCCTGCGTCTGGGTCGGCTCACTGTTGTCTGCCTCTGTCGTGAGTTATCTACGATATGCATCAGGAGCGCACTTTCCCACGGATATCCTCGCAGCCGCATTTATAGGAGTTACTATCGGGTATCTTGTACCTGCGCTCCATCGATCATCAATGTGAAACGCACTTGCCCGGTAAGATTATGAAATTCTCAGTCCGCACATCCTGGAACAGGGAACAAAATAGGTTGACTCAGCTTTATCACGAACTTCGTGAGAAAGGCATAACTATTAACGATCTGACAGTATCTAATCCTACTGAATGTGGTATTACATACCCGGATCCAAAAATATTTTCTTCACTTTCGGATCCTCAGAGCTTACACTATGCACCCGATCCTCACGGCTTACTTACCGCACGCCGGGCGGTTACTGCTTACTATCAGGGACATTCCGCTGCCATAGATGAAGATAATATTTTCATCACTGCAAGCACGAGCGAAGCTTATTCATTTCTGTTCAGTCTTCTATGTAATCCTGGTGAAACGGTTCTTGCGCCACGACCCTCGTATCCCCTCTTTGAGTTTTTGGCCCAACTGGCAGGTGTCCGGTTAAACTATTATCCGCTCCGGTACGATGGCTGCTGGTATGTCGATACCGAAGCGTTGGCGCACTCGATGACTCCATCAACAAAAGCCATCATTGTGGTCCATCCCCACAATCCTGCCGGCATGTTCATCAAGAACGATGAGTACAAACGTATTCTGGCGATTGCGGAACGGCATGGTGCTGTGTTGATCGCAGATGAGGTATTCATAGATTTCCCGCTCAGCAGTCAGAAGGATTGTATCGTAACGACGGCGGATGCATCAGATGTTCTGACATTCACCCTCAGCGGAATTTCGAAGACATTGGGTTTACCGCAGTTGAAACTTGGTTGGATTGTAATATCAGGAGACAAGAAATATGCGCGTGAGGCAGCGGGAAGGTTGGAAATTCTATCAGATACCTATCTTTCTGTAAATACTCCGGTTCAGCTGGCATTGCCTGAGTTGATGAGCTGCTGCATACCGGTTCGCCTGAGCATACAGGATCGCATCCAATCCAATTACGAATACATACATTCGCTGCTCTCCGGTTCCGGGCAACATATGAGTTATCCGTGCTCGGTTCTCGAAACGGAGGGCGGTTGGTATACGATAATCAGAATTCCACGTACCCAGACGGCTGAAGCGTGGGCGATGGAGTTGCTCTCAAAACATAACATTTATGTTTACCCGGATCACTTTTTCGATTTCGAAGATGAGGGATTTTTAGTCGCGAGTCTGCTCACCGATGAAGTAACATTCCGCCATTCCATCAAGCTGATCGCAGAGTATATTGCAGAATCGGTCGGTTAGGTATATTACAGCGTATGTAAAGCGCTATTGAGAAACCGGACCAGCGGGAGAATTTCTTCGTAGACCGAGAGAACCTTTTTAATAAATGATCTTTTCAGACATGTCTCTTCTTTCCACTCGACGCCGGCATAGTAACTCTTGCACTTAAGCCATTCACTCATCATGTGATCTTTGGGAAATCCATGGGGAATGCGGCTAAGCTTTTCGCCTTCGAGCGCAGTAAACAGTTTGACGAACTCGTCATTGCAAACGATCGAAAGGAATTCGCCGGAGCGATCCGCGATTGCCTGACGAATCTTTTTCAGTTGTTGACTGTTTGGCATATAGATACCGCCGCCAACGTAAACATTGCCGGGTTCTATGTGGACATAAAAACCGGCGCTCTCCTGCCAGTGTCCGCGCAGATGAAATACGGCCGCAATGTTTGTCTTGTACGGTGTCTTATCACGACTGAAGCGCGTGTCGCGATAAATCCGAAATATATTTCTCCGGGGATTGATATCCATTTCAGGCGCCAGCTTTTCCATATGAGGCTTAAGAGATGTAATGAGCGTGAGCATCGGGAATTTGACGAGCTGTTCATACTCAGTCTTGTGGCTGGCAAACCATTGCCGGTTATTATTCCGCTTTAACCTTCGGAGGAATTGAATCCCTTCGACAGGAAATCCGGCAAAGGGCGGGAGCATTTCATCGACGAGATAATCGGGGTATGTCATTTCTGCACCTGCTCAATTGCTTTCTTAACGAATCCCCCTGCCCTTTTAAGGCGGCGCTTTGCTTCGTATCGGGTAACTCTGGCTTCTACCATTACGACCGCAGTTTTGACGTGACCTTCGGCTTTGTGCAGTATCTTTGAAGCGGAATCATAATCTAGACCGGTAATAATCATCAGAACCTTCTTTGCACGCTCTTCAAGTTTCCTGCTGTTCATACGCAGATCGACCATCAGGTTCTGATACACTTTCCCGATCCTGATCATAGCGGTTGTTGTTAACATATTGAGAATCATTTTTTGGGCCGTACCGGATTTCATTCGGGTTGATCCCATGATTACTTCAGGTCCTACGGCAGGGCATATTGCCACATCACAATACTTGCGAATGCGGTTAAATTCACAACGATTCAAAATCTTACGCGAATTCGTCGTGATGAGAATCGTCGAGGCGCCTCTCCTTTTCGCTTCCTGGAGTGCAGCGCCCACAAAGGGTGTACGCAGACTCGCGGCGATTCCGCAGACGACATCTTTTCCCCCGATTTTAAGTTTTTTAATGCTTTTTCGCGCTTCACTTTCATTATCTTCGGCTCCTTCTTTTGAGCGGAAGACCGCCGATTTCCCTCCCGCAATAATCCCCTGGATCATAGCCGGTTTTGTTCCGAATGTCGGCGGGCACTCAGCCGCGTCGAGTATTCCGAGGCGTCCACTTGTACCGGCGCCTACGTAGATAAGCCTTCCTCCGGCACAAAGTGCATTAACGACAAGGCTAGCGGCTTTTTCAATATGAGGGATTTCCTTCTTTACCGCGGCTGTAGCCTTCTGATCCTCTCTGTTAATGCAGTGCAGGATTTCCTTGATTTCCATCGTATCAATTGCGAGAGTATTCTTATTTCGCTTTTCCGTGGTCAGTTTCTGAAGCTGTAGAAATAGTCGTTTTTTCTTCATCTTTCTTTTCCTTCTCTGACAATCACAAACTTTTTATCCTGAAGATCTTCCGGTGGTATACCTTCTACATTCATGGAGCGTGTCTCAATTTTCCAATTTTTATTATGCATCACTGTGCGGGATATTTCATCCGTGAGGTCCCCACCTTTTATAAGAATTATCGAACCGGGACAAATGAAGTGTTTTCCTTCTTGTTTCCCGGAGATTAGGGATGATGCATTTCTCTGCCTGAGGAAACCCGAACTCCAATTTACGACATCCTGTATAGATCCTACTGCACGGGCAACGACGTAATCGAAGGAGTTACGATAATCCGGTTTTCTTGAAAGCTCTTCGGCGCGGCCATGTACTGTTTTTACATTCCCGAGGGATAATGAAAGGATTATGTTTTCTACCGCAGTAATTTTCTTTCTTGTGGAATCAATCAGTGTAACGGCGCTTTCTGGAAGCATAATTGCGAGAGGGATGCCGGGAAGTCCGCCGCCCGTTCCGACATCTGCTATAGTACATTTTTCCGCGAGAATATTTTCAAAGAGGAATGCAAGTGAACCAATGATATGTCTGCTCCGGATATTTTCTATATCTTTACGTGAAAGGAGATTAATTTTTTTATTCCACTCCGTCAGGGACAAGACATAACGATCGAGGAGTTGAAGCTGATGATCTGAAATTTTTAAATGATTTTTTATGCAAATATTTCTGAAAAATTCAAGATCATTCATGTCAACGTATATTATTGTTATTAATAGACTTATAAAAGAGTTTCACGTGAAACATTCCATTGATTCATTATTTCAGGTGAACCATGAGCACAGAAATATCGGCGCCGGTTACACCGCTTATGCGAGAGGCCTGACCGACGGATGCAGGTTTGAATTTGGTTAATTTTTCTCTCGCTTCTCTTGAGAGAGATTGAATTTTTGAATAATTAAAACCTTCCGGAATTCCAATAGATTCCTGTCGTTCAAAACGTTTGACATCCTCGAGCTGACGTGCGATGTAACCTTCATATTTCGTTTCTATTTCAATCTGTGTAAGGATTTCTCGGCGTAATTTCTCATCAATATCCCGGTTCAATTCCTCGAAATATTTATTCCTGAGTACAGTCGGAAAAGAGGAACAATCCTTCAATGTAACCTCAGGGCGTTGCAGGAGCTGGTACATCTTTGCGCTCTGCGTAATTTTGTTTGTCTGCTTTGATACGAGGTATTCGTTCACCTCCGAAGGCTGTACGGATGTTTTTTTGAGTGAGGATATGCCGCGAGTGATATATTTACGCTTCCTGTTTAAGCGATCATATATATACTTCAGTATTAGACCATTCTCATATCCATAATCCATGAGCCTCAGATCTGCATTGTCCTGGCGCAGTAATAGTCTGTACTCAGCCCTTGAGGTAAACATCCTGTACGGCTCCTCCGTGCCTTTACTGACGAGATCGTCAATTAAAACACCAATATATCCTTGCGAACGTTTTAAGATGAAGTGGTCTTTCCCCTGTAATTTTCGTGCGGCATTGATGCCGGCAATCAATCCCTGCGCGGCCGCTTCTTCGTAACCGGATGTCCCGTTTATTTGTCCGGCAAAGTACAATCCGTTGACCAGTCTTGTTTCAAGTGTAGCTCTGAGCTGGTGTGGCGGAAAGTAATCATATTCTATTGCATAACCCGGTCTTAGCATCCGTACATTTTTCAATCCTCGTATCGTACGGAGTCCTTCAATTTGGATGTCTGAGGGCAGACTCGTAGAAAAACCGTTTACATAAACAACATGTGTATTATAACCTTCAGGTTCTAAAAAAATTAGGTGCCTCTCACGCTCTGAGAACCGAACTATTTTATCTTCTATTGAAGGACAATATCTCGGTCCCACACCTTTAATTCGGCCGGTAAAAAGGGGCGATTTATCAAATCCTTTCTTTAGTACTTCGTGTGTTTTACGATTTGTACCTGTTATCATCATCGGAATCTGTGGGTTCAAAATGCGATCCGTATGGAGTGAAAGCGGATCCATCTGTTCGTCCCCGCCCTGGAATTCAACCTCCGAAAAATCTATGCTAATTAAATCAATCCTGGGTGGAGTTCCGGTTTTTAACCTCCCAGTGATAAATCCAAGTTTTTCAAGATTTTCAGTCAATCCAGTTACAGCACTCTCCCCATAACGACCACCCGGCTGATTATCGAGTCCCGTGTGCATTAATCCGCGAAGAAACGTGCCGGCGCACAATATGAGCGCTTTGCACTCAATTTCAAACCCGGATCGTGTTACTGCTCCTCTCACCCTGTGAGAAGAATCCTTACATTCAGACACGGTCAAGATGTCAACTATTGAATCTTCTAAGATTGATAAATTTTCCTGATTCTCAATTACCTTTATTGATTCCGCGGAATACCATTCTCTGTCATTTTGACATCTTGGAGACCAGACAGCCGGTCCTTTTGACATATTAAGCATGCGATAATGGATACCGGTTTTATCAGCGGTTTTTGCCATTTCACCGCCTAACGCGTCAATTTCTTTTACTAAATGACCTTTTGCCGTTCCCCCTATAGCGGGATTACACGACATCCTGCCAATAGCTTGCTTCGAAATAGTGACCAATAGTGTTTTAAATCCAATTCTGGCGGTTGCGAGGGCCGCCTCAATACCGGCATGTCCTCCTCCTGCAACAATTACATCAAATTTAGCAAATTGTTTCACGTGAAACAGCCTGTTATTTTCCTATACAGAAATGATTAAAAATGTTATCCAGAATCTCCTTACTTGTTATTTCACCGGTAATTTCACCGATGGAATTAATTGCGTCTCGGAGATCAATAATAATGAATTCATTACTCGCTGAATTTTTAATGCTCCGGATTGAATTTTCAAGGCTCACTTTAGCTCGATCGAGTAATCCTTTATGGCGCAAGCTGGTTATGAAGAAACTTTTTTCGGGAATCTGGGCTACCTTACCAAGGGCCATTTCTTTTAATCCGGTTTTTAGCCCGTTTATACCGATTCCTTCTTTTGCCGATATAAGATACCGCGGGAAATCCTGTAATTGCTTTGGTAACTCACCGAAGGAGCGATCTTTTAAAAGATCAATTTTATTAACAGTTATTATGGTCTTTTTTCCATTTTTCTTATGGGAGAAGATTTTTTTAAAAAAGTCGATATCCTCATCGGAAGTATGAACAGCATCCAGAATAAAAACCACTATATCAGCATTTTCAATTTGCGTCTTTGCCCTGCGGATTCCTTCACGCTCTACAATGTCGATTGTTTCCTTAAGGCCCGCTGTGTCAATTATGGTGAACATTACTCCATCAATCACAATATTTTCTTCAATTGTATCGCGGGTAGTACCTGAAATATGTGTTACGATCGCTCTATCTTCCTGCAACAGGGCGTTCATCAGGCTCGATTTTCCGACGTTAGGTCTTCCGGTGAGTACTACCCTCACGCCCTCCCTAAACACCTTCCCAAGTTCATAAGAATCAATAAGTTGAGTGATCTGACCGATGAGGATATCGATATCATTTGCGATTTTATCTCTTCCAATTATTTCAATACCCTCTTCTGAAAAATCAATCTCCAGCTCCAAACTGCTGCATATATCCAGCAATTGTTTCCGGAGTTCGCTCATCTTTCTGGAGAGAGAGCCGTGGAGTTGAGAAAGGGAGGCTTTACGCGATAATTCTGAGTGTGCGGATATCAAATCTGCTACCGCTTCTGCCTGGACGAGATCAATTCTTCCGTTTAAAAATGCACGTTTTGTAAATTCACCGGGATCGGCTAATCTGACGCCGGATGCGATGATTATTTCGAGTATTTTCCTCGTTATGAATATTCCTCCATGACAACTAATCTCCACAACATCCTCGCCGGTATAGGAATGCGGCATTCTGAATATCGTTATAACGACTTCATCGATAACATCGCCGTTCTTATCCGAAAAAGATCCGTAATGGGCCGTGTGTGAATGGGAATTGGAGAGGGATTGTTTTCCCTTAAAGTACATATCTGCAATCTCAATTGAATTTTTTCCACTGATTCGGATGACGGATATCCCGCCTTCACCAATCGGTGTTGCAATTGCAGCTATCGTATGAATTGTTTTATCCATGGACAGAGGACGCAGGAAATGTAATAATGTAGAAAAGTTCAGGTATAAAAACAATCACCCTTATTCATCGCGAACAAAAAATCCCGCTTATGGAGATGCGGGATAACTATCAATAGCCCCCGGCTTAATCCGGGGGCTATTGATTACTTGAAAATATTTTAGCGCTTAGTTTGAGGAAGATCCTTTGCGATGCGTGCGATCCATCCCCCTCTGCTTTTTTTTGGTTCCACTTTTCTGAGTGGTTCACCCTTGTGCTGTTTATTTATCCAGGCCTGCTGCCCGATAGAGAGGAGGTTGAATACGAAATAATAGAGGTTCATTCCCGAGGGAAAAGCATTAAACATCAGAGTCATCAGGATCGGCATCATCCATACCATCATTTTTTGCCTTGGGTCCTTTACCGACATTTTCTGCTGTATAAACATCGTTGCGCCCATCAGCAGGGCGAGTCCGCTGAGCTCATTGATATTGAAAAGGGGTATACTGAACGGCAGTTTCATTATAATATCAGGAATGGAGAGATCCGTAATCCATAGAACGAACGATGCCTGACGAAGCTCAATAGCCGAACTGAATACTGCCCACAATGCATAGAGAATCGGAAGCTGCAGCAGAAGCGGCAGGCACCCGCCCGCAGGATTTACACCGTACTCTTTATAGAGCCGCATGATTTGCTGATTCATCTTCTGCGGATCTTCCTTATATTTTTCCCGGACCTCGTTCATCATTGGCTGAAGCGCCTGCATCTTCTGCATCGATCTCATGCTTGTCCGCGTGAGGGGGTGGAGAGCAATTTTTATGAGGATAGAAAAAATAATCAGAACAATACCGTAGTTTGGAATGAACATCCGAAGGAACTTGAAAATCGGGATGATAACATATTCCGATATCGGCCTGATGATCCACGCTGCGCCGAGACTCATCATATTCTCCAGACCGATACCGTAATCCTTTATGACATCAAAATCCAGCGGTCCGAGGAATACTGTGAAGCGGTCAGTCTCACCCGGATTGCCGAGATACGGCATCTCGAGTGCAACACTATAGTTTTCTTTTGCACCTTCATCGGGCAAAGGAGTCCTGATACCTTCCATGGATGCCCGTTTGCTTTCCTTACTGCGCGGTATCAAGACGACGGCAAAGTATTTATTTCTGGTTCCTATCCAGCTCACGCGTCCCGAGATACTGCTGTCTTTCACGGTCTCCCCAAGACTCCTGGCATCAATTTCAGAGACTTCTCCGCCCGCAAATGCCATGGCCTTGGCTTGATTCGATTCATCGACGCTATTATGCTCCACAAAGCGTATACCGGATTCCCACGCGATCTGGTACGAGAAGTTCGCAATAACATCTTTCATTCCCTCGAACCTATAGAGCACGTCGAACGAGTACAGATCACCGGAGAATATATATGTCTTGATTATGCGACTGCGATTACCGACCGGCAGAATGAATTCAAGCTTCACCGAATCTTTCCCGTCAACGACTATTTCCTGCCTTGTTTCTGCAGTTTGAAAATTCAGATATTTTGTGTCGATGAGCTTACCGTCTGTTGTGTAGAAGAGGAGATGAAAATCTCCGTGCTTTGTGTCATTAACCAGATCGACCGGGTACTGATCCCACGTTTTGTAACGTGAAAGCTGCCACGAACGGATAGCGCCGCCTTTTGTTGATAATTCAGCCTTGTAGTTCGGTGTGCGTACAGAAAGACTTTTACTTTCTCCCGTAAGAAGGTGTGAAAAATATTTCCCCAGCGTATCCCTATCCCTCTGGGCTTCACGTACGGCCGGCTCGGCGGGAGCAACGGTTTTAATGGTGTCGCGTATCACCGCGGTTTTAAGTGAGTCGGGTACAGCCTGGCCGCCCTCCGGCGGGGGCGGTGCATTCATCCAGAGCCATACCATGAGAACTAAACCGATCAGGACGAATCCTATAACCGCATTTTTATCCATGAGACATTTCTCTCTTCGTTAGATATTTATGGAACCGGATCGTATCCGCCGGGATGGAACGGATGACACCGGAAGAGTCGTTTTATACTGAAGTATGATCCCTTGATCGGACCATATTTTTTTAGTGCGTCTATTGCGTAGGTCGAGCAGGTCGGGTAAAAGCGACACGTATTCACAGGCAATAATGGTGAAATGAATTTCTTGTACAGCCGGAGTAAAGCTATGAGCATAGAGTTATTGTCATTCCATCATATTAATAATTTTTTCTAGAATATATTGCACATCGCGCTCAATGTCCGCATACCGGATCGTATTATTGGTTTCATGCCTGCGATAGCTGAAGAGAACTGCGATGGGACTGTCAGTACGTTCCACGTGATCTGTTAATACCTTTGTATTCCTCCGATATGCCTCCCTTACCCACCTTTTAATTTTATTCCGTTGCACAGCAGAGCCTGCCCTCCGTTGAACGCTGACAGCGAAGCTGAACTTTACGTTAACACCTGAAGAGTTTGGGAGGATTGCCGTGAAACAGGACAGGATGGATCCTTCGATCCGTTTGCCATGCTTGTAGAGATGACTGAAATTCTTCCTTCCGCGTAGAATCGATTTGCGTGGAAGTTTCTCTTGCACATCTGCAACAGGAATTACTTTTGATCGCTTACCGTAAGCTTCCAACGCCCCTTGGCTCTTCTCCTTGAAAGAACTGTCCTTCCGTTTTTCGTCTTCATCCTCTCACGAAAACCGTGTACGTTCTTCCTCTTGCGATTACTGGGCTGAAATGTTCTTTTCATTGGGTATTCCGAAATTCATGTTTCTCGATGGGAAAAAAAGAGGATTGTTCATGACAATCCTCTACTTAAAAAAATTCATTAATATCCAAAAAATATAATAACTTTTATGCTTTAAAACAACTAAAAATTTTTTTCTCCCTTCAATATTTTACTTGCAAAGCCATTTAAATGTTTGTATAATCAATGAAGCTGATCGTAACATTTCAATGGTGGATAACTTGTGGATATTTTCTCCTCCACAAGAATAGTTTAGGTTTGTTGCTCAAAAATGCGTTTCCGTAGCTAAAGCAAATTGTTAATAACCTGAACCAAGTCGCTTATTTTATAAAATTTATCACACGCCACTCGGGAATAAAGTATTTACGGGTCATTCTCAAGGAAATTTGTCATCATTCGAGTTGTTCACAGACTTGTTAACACTCTGTGGAAAACTGTGCAACTTGTTATAGTACAATAAATTATGGATTTTGAGCAGTTAAATATCAAAGAAAATAAAGCAGGGGAGCCGCAGTCTCAGTTTCCGACCGGTCGAAATGGCGAAAAAATGGCAGAATCAGAGAAAAAAACAACTGATTTCTGGCAAAATTTTCAGGAAATACTCAAAAAACGCACAAATTTACAGAGTTACAAAACTTGGTTTGAACCCA
>CAYGXH010000023.1:0-15709 GCA_964353675.1 uncultured Chlorobiaceae bacterium | reverse complement strand
GGGGATGAAGCGGAGAGCCAGACCAACACGGTTCTTCTCCCAGTAGGTGATTGAGTCCGTATTAACACCAATCGGCGCTGCAACATCCTTTTGGAACATTCTTTGGTCTAGCCGCCTTTTCCTCGTATGATCTCCAATGGTTCGAAGGGTTTTTGGGTACGCTTCAGATAGCGGCTTTTTTACAGTCAGTGTCACTTCGAAGAAATGTCCGCCCGCCTGCACAACACGGTCGGTCGGGTGGGCAACGCTACCATGGGGAGGGTCATAATTTAGAAGCTGTAACCGGTTCGGAAGATCATTTAATATGGATTTAAAAAATAGTTCTTATGGGAAGGTTAGAAGTTTTGTATTCTATGTGACAAATTCCTTTTGTAGGTATCGATAATTCGTTTTACGATATTTTCGCTATTAGTCGACATGGTCTTTCAGGTTCCTAAAGAAACACAACGTCTTGTCCGTGATGGCCGAGTGAGAGAAAGAGCAGCATGTAATCGCGCAGATGCCGCGTAATCAGAAAATTTTTACGTACATGTTCTTTTCCGTTTTCACCAAGTTTCTTTCCATATGCTGGATTCTGTAATAATTGTTTGAGTGCGAATGCAGTACCATCAATTGTATGAGTAAGTAATCCTGAATAACGATTGGCGATCTGAAGTGGTATCCCACCGACCGCACTTGCTATAACCGGTTTCGCTTTCCAAAGAGCTTCCGCTACGGTTAACCCAAATCCTTCACGAAGTGATTTCTGTAAAACTACTGAGGATGCTCGTTGAAGAGCATTTATTTCTATGTCGCTTCCAGGCGGAAGCAATAAAAGAAAGATATCCGGATCATTTGCTGCGATTTCCTGAACTTCCGCTAAAACTTTTGCACCTTCCGGATCATCGGTAGCGCCGCCACCTGCAAGAACTAGCTGACAATCTATATATTTCTTCACTTTTCGGAAAACCTGAATTACTCCTTTTGGATCTTTTAAATAATCAAATCTTGAAATTTGTGTTACTATCGGACGATCTTTGTTTATTTTAAACCGTTCTAATACAGAATTGATTGTTTTCTGAGGTAAATCTTTATTTTTATCACTCAACGGATCGATGGAAGGAGCAATCAGGACTTGTGGAATTCTTAACTCACGCGCGAATGCAGGTGCCGAAAATATACTGACATCGTATTGTTCAATATATTTTTTAAGAAAATTCCATGTAAATGGATCAGGATGTGAAAAATCAATATGGCATCGCCAAATCCATCTGTGACCCAATTCTTTCCTGCGAGATATTAGTCCGATGGGTTGTGGGTCATGAATGAACATGATATCCCCCCGTAAATCCATATCCCGTGTATTCATTTCATTGGTTTGAATGAACAAATCCATTTCATCTGGTGAAAAGTCCACTTTTTGCCCGTGGAGAGCATTGTGCATTTTCTTTGTTACTTCGAAAAACTTCTCCCCTCCTTTTATAACATCCCAGAAAGCATCAATACCAAGACCTTTTAAAAGGGGGACCATGCGTATCAATATTTCCGCAACACCGCCACCTACTGCTGTTGAATTTATATGTTGGACACTAACGTTAGTGAGTTTACTCGCATAAAGTTGCAATTCATTAATAACTTCTTTACCAACAATCGGTTCATATTCGCTAAGATTTGCCATCTTACTTTCCCTCAAGACGAACCTGAACAAGCCGGATGAGATTTTGTTTGAGATTATCAAGTGTTTGTGTATATGGGTCGAGACGTCTTAACGCCGAAGCCAGCTTTTCATCTTCGAGTGAATTTTCGATCCAATAACAAAATTGAGCCTTTTGCTGAAAAAGTGGTGCTTCAAACATGTGATAATAAATTGAATAATTCGAGACGCTTAGGAGACATTGCTTGAATTCCATTAGATCATGTGCTATATACTGCGTTGGAAAGACAAATGTTTGTGCACTCATAAAATGGAATTCTTCACCTGCCGGAACGTTTCGGTTTGCCGATTCTGGATAGTGTTGAATCGACTTTTTTATGATCTCAATTAATCTCGATTGTATCTCTTCCAAGGAAACAATTGATCTAAGATCTATGCCGGCAATCTCCTCGCCAAGTACATCATTCTGAAGAACATTGGTGATCCAATATGCAAAATCGTTCGGTGGCTCAGGTGAGAGATACTCGTGCTGTTCAAGATAATGATGTGTGTGTTGATAGATGGAAGAAAGCGGGGCATCCTTAATACCTGAAAGGAGCGCATTTAAGTTTTTTGCTTTTTTCCCTAAGAGGTATATCAAATTCTGACGTGTAAGAAATTGAAACGCTTCCTTTGCAATGTCACTCATATGCGATCTGGAGGTTTGTGTTTTAACGAAATTATATTCGTGAATAATCGCATTACTTCGGAAGGATTATGCACATAATATTTTGCATTGGAAGATTGGTTCCTACCTACACGAATTGTGACTGCCCGTGATGACAATAGTTTAAATGCGTCTTCATCAGTTTTATCATCACCAATAAAAATAATAAATGACCTATTATTTGCTCGGTACAATTTTAAGATTCGAAGAATCGCATAACCTTTATCCCACGGAATATTGGGGCGGATTTCGATAACTTTTTTCCCACTTGTCAGTTTTAATAATTCCCGATATGGCTGAATGATTTGTTTCAATTTTATTTTCAGACGGTAAACATCGCTAGCCCGCACGTTCCGATAATGCACACTTAAAGTTAATCCTTTGTTCTCGAGAAGAATTCCTTTTATAGGTATAAGTGCTTTTATGAGGGTTGCTTCAACTTTAGTAAGTAGCAGTAATACTCGTTTTGCATCAGGGTGAATCCAGGATTGCTTGTTATGATGAATCTGGAATCCATGATTAGCAGCATATAATATATGGCCAATCCTGACAAGATTGCGGATATCAGTTAATGAGCGGCCGGTTATCAAGCCGACGAAGATGTTTGGATTTCTCCCTAACTGTGCAATTATTGCTCTCGTATTTATAGGAAGCATAGCTAACCGCGGTTGTTTTTTAATTGGGACAATCGTGCCATCATAATCAATGAATAAATATATTCTACGGCTATTAGAGATTTGTTGTGCAAGATTCTTCCATACTATTTCTTGGAATAAATATTTTTGTCCCATTATGCGTCCATTGATTAAGTGTTTTTCTTAATCCGTATTCGTGATAGCGTGGATATTAGATTTGCAGCCCAGCGATAGACATTATGTTCCTTTAATACTGCTTGCATCCTACGCATCCGTGCTTTTCGTTCATCGGGTGGCATAGTAAGGGAGGTATATATCGAGTCGGCAACTTCCTCAATGTCATAAGGATTTACTATAAAAGCATCGTGGAATTCCCTCGATGCTCCAGTAAACTGACTGAGTATCAGGACACCATCTTCATCATTGCGTGCGGCAACAAACTCTTTCGCAACGAGGTTCATACCATCATGAAGCGATGTTACCATACAAATATCAGCAGCTTTATAGAACCGGTTTATCGTTTCATGACTATGATGAGCCTCAAGATAAATAATTGGTTTCCATTTTTTTGTTTGAAAACGCCATTTGATTTTACTTACTGTTTCTTCCACCTCGGCCAGCAAATCAAGGTATCTTTTAATATGCGTTCGACTTGGGGCGCCTAGCTCAACAAATGAAAATTTTTCGATATACTCAGGGTGTTTTTCAAAGAAACGTTCCAATCCCTTAAAACGCTCGATTATACCTTTAGTGTAATCAATCCTATCTACCCCGACACCAAGATATTGGATTGAAAGCCCAAGCTCCTTCATTATCTTTGATCTGAGCGCATCTTGAGTCTCGACGGGTTCCTCATGTCCTAGGATCGCCGGAAATGCTACACTGATGGGGAAGGGTTTGACCAAAGTAATATGTTCATTACGTTCAACTGAAAATTGTTCCCAATTAATTTTCGATTCAATAAACCTATCGATTGTATCGAGGAAATTATTGCAATGATATTGGATCTGGAAACTCATAAGATCTGCAGCTAACAATCCGAGGAGGATCTCTCGTTTCCAGGGACATATACCAAATGCCTCCGGATTTGGCCATGGGATGTGCCAGAAAATTGCCACACGTGCATCAGGGCGCTTTGATTTTATGAGAAAAGGAAGTAGTGCAAAATGATAATCCTGGATCAGGATAAGAGGGTCTTCTTCATTTTCAATCTCGTCAAGTAAAGATTTAGCGAATTTTTCGTTAACCTTTTGGTAGTGTATCCAATCTTCCAGACGGAAAATTGGTCGAGTGTGTGTATTATGGCAAAGCGGCCAAATACCCTCATTTGAAAAACCATAGTAATATCCTTCTTCCTCCTCCTTCGTGAGCCACACACGTTTGAGATTATACTGAGGTTCATCCGGTGGAACTTCGAGTTTCCCGTTTTTATCGGTTACTTCAACATCCGCATCGCCGCTTCCATGTGCAATCCAAAGACCGCTGCAAGCACGCATAATAGGATCTAATGCTGTTACTAATCCACCTGCCGGTACAATACATTCTATCTTTCCACCGCTTCGAATATGCATGTACGGTTCACGGTTGGAGACCACATAAAGATTTTTACCGCTTAATTCCTGTCTGACATGCTCTTTGAGTCGTTCTGGAGTCCATGTAGACTCTGCACGTGCGCGAAGCTTAGCTTCGACCTCTGCCGATGCACGCGCTAGGGCGAGGTTTTTCACTATGAGAGTTACTTCTTTAGCAAGTGGTCCTAAAACATCTCCACGCGGAAGATTAATCGGCTGTCTTATTTTACCCATCCGTAATCCTTTTAGCCAATCTGCAATCTTTGCGATCGGTCCGGTAAGACTCCACCGCAGCACAATAATTGTCGTGATTATAATGAGCAACGACAGTGTAAGTAGTCTAACGAAGTTATTCCCCCATATCTCTCGTAGCCTGGTCTCAATGTATGAAGCATTGTGGGTAAGGATTAGTGTTCCTATCAATTGCTGATCCCTTTGGAGCGGGTAAGTATAGATATGTGTTTCTATACCATTGATTTTTTCAAAGCTTGATATCCCTTCGTTTCTTGTTACTGACTCCATAATGTATTTTGTTATTTCTTGTTTAGAAGAATCAACATTGGGACTCTTATCGACGAATACTCCTTGACTATCATAAATAGCAATACCAACAAAAGGATCACGCCTTATGAAACGTTCGATGAAATTTTTCAACCGCTCAGGTGATTTAGATAACAGCGGTTCAGTAACCGAACCTTCCATACTTTCAGCTAATACGGAAGCTCTAAGCGTAAGCTCCGTTGTTAAACGTTCTTTCTCATTCTGAACTTGATAGTAAGAGAAAATAGCTGCAACAAGTGTAGCCACAAATATAAGTGATACGATAAGACGAAGTGTTATCTTCATACACCTTGGATAGGTTTATTATCCTTAACAGTACTGGAAGAGATACATTGCCATTCCTCCAATATCACGTTAACATATTTTTTACTCTAACGCAAGACCATTCTTTTCGTAAAGATATAAAGTTGATTACAGACATAATATCTCCTATGTGATTTACGATACTTTTATGCTTCGTTTTTCCCATCGCTTTAATGTGACTTTTAAAATAGGCGGAGTTATTAATGTCGTTACAATTACCATAATGACAATTGCTGAGAAAGTCGCGTCGTCAATAACATTTAAACTCTTGCCAATGCTGGCAAAGATAAGACCGACCTCACCACGTGGAATCATACCGACTCCGACTGTTAAACGGTCCAGACCTTTCTCTAAAACGCCAAAACCGCAGATTTGTTTACTAATGATCGCAGCGAGGGTAAGGCCACCTGCCACACCGAGTACAGAGAGATTGGTAAATGTTTCAAGTCGTACTTGTATTCCCATCAAAACAAAAAAGATTGGTACTAAAAAGGTAGCCACAGGTTTGATAAGTTGCTCTATCCCGATTTCTTCATGGAAAGATTGGAAGTGTACCTCTTCCAATATCAGGCCGGCAGCAAACGCACCCACAATAGCGGCGAGACCAGATACGTGCGCGAGATACGAGAGAGAAAAGGCTAACAATAAAGCCGAAGTCAGCATCATACCCGATGTTCGTAGTTTAGCTAACTGAGGCATAATCTTTGGGATAAGATAAACCCCCAGTGCTAACGAACCTCCAAGAAAAAGGATAGCGACTCCCACAAGCCTAAGCAATGTCAATATTTCTAGTGGTTGTCCAATTGTTGCCGCACTAATGATGGCAGTGACAACAGCAAGGATGATCAATCCAAGTACGTCATCGATTACTGCAGCGCCAAGAATGATTTGTGCTTCCTTGGTTTTCAGTTTGTTGAGGTCTTTAAAAACCCTCGCGGTGATTCCTACGCTTGTTGCACAGAGCACAGCGCCTACGAACATGTGAACATAATTCAAGTTGAAATCGGTGGATACCTGACCAGCTAGCGAAATTGGGAGTTCTTGAATGAATAACCAGCTAACACCGAAGCCTAGTACAAATGGCGTGATGACACCTAGTACAGCAACAAGCAATGAAGAGCCGCCAACTTTCATCATACCTCGAACAGTCGACTCCAATCCGACTTCGAATAAAAGGATGATTACACCTAGGCGTGCTAAACTATCGATTACTACTGCCCAGTTCTCTTGAATGGAGGTAATGCGGAGTGGTTCAAAGAAACTCCATGAAGGATCAAATAAAATCAAATTACCAAGAACCACTCCGCTTATTAATTCACCCAATACTGCAGGTTGCCCAAGGCGCTCAAAAACTGCGCTGCCAATTTTAGCAGCAGCGAGTATGACTATCAGCGCAAGTAATATCGACACTACTGGATCGATGTGACCGCTTGCCTCGGAGACACAGCCACCGACTACGACAACTATCACTATGATACTAAATGAAAGCAGATTTAATGATTTTTTAGCTCTCATTTTTTACCTGGGGATTTTGAGGAGCTAAGGATTCTTTCTGCTCTTCTCCATCTGTATCAGCCTTCTTCATAGGTGTTTTTATCACCTTGATAAGAAATTTGATTGTAAAAAATAAAATATATGCCCAGGTGGCTAACATTAAAATTAAGGCAGTGGTTGACATGGTGGTTCTCCTTCTCAAAATACGCCGATGAATTTGAGTACGAGCCCCAGGACTCCGAGGATCATCACCGCAAGAAGAAGTTTCAGTTGCCAAGAAAAAACTTGTTCGTCTTCCTCTTTTGGTCGTTTTGAATAATCTTCTGATGACATAGTAATTCTCCATACGATTTAAACATAGAAATGTGCCAGTCCACCCGTTATTTAATCAAGTGGAAAAGTGAACTGCATCTTATTACAGAAAGAGAGAATTACTACGTAGTTGGATCTCGAGGTCGATATCGGAAATAGAGACCCCTGGTGAAGTTACTTACGGGGGGATCAGTAGGTAAAAAAGTGAATTCAATCTGGAGAGCAAATTGAACTGTCGTTAGGAGCGCTTTGGAAGGAGCATCCAATCGTTGTGCGAATTCAGTCTGCTTACTCGGGCAGAGATGTGTCGGATTTGATGAATTCGGTAACTTTTTTGTATATACAGCACATTCGGATCCGCTACTTTTGTATACTATATTTCTTGGGCAACTCTGCTCACTCGTCTTAATAGCAACTAGCGAACCAAAGACCAAATAGAAAAGGACGATGTATTTGAGGATGCTTTTCACGAATGAAAGATAAATAACTCTATATCAATGTGCAACATTCTAATTCAAATTAGCACATAACTTGATGCCACATAATAGGAAATCGATTTCTTCGATTAAATCTTTCATACAATCAATTCTTTAACAGTTAATGAAAATATAGGTCAAACAGTGTAACTAACTGAAAACAATCTCCGTAATCAGGGTAATTCTCGACAGCGAAATCTCCGTGAAATCACTTGATTTGATTTTATGTGAATAAGTACTGAGGTCTACCGATTGGGAGTCAATAATCCTGACAAGTGTTGGAACTGTCTCAATCAATAAGCCTGCAGAAGTGTTCAATTTCGTGAGGTTTTTGGGAGTTTCAAACTCGGTTGGAATCTTTCCGTACGGAGTATGGTGTACCCTCCGCTACCAGAACGGCTATTTTATAATATTTATCCCAGCTCCATTTCACAGGGTATATCATCCTCTGAATCATACACAGGTAATGTCAAATTCTTAATAACATCGATTTTCGTTTGGTTTGGGAGGTTACTAATTTGAAAGTCATTACAAGACACAGCCCCCGCTACTCTTCAGGCCGATTCTGAAAAGATTTGGCCTGTTTTTTTGATACCCCGAGTTGAACCTGCAGCGTGTAAAATTTTTCTTTCGCGACCTATCTTTCGTGTATAATTATTCTTATTCGATTTGGAACTAAGATAGGGGCAAGACGAAGATTTGATTTTTCTATAATTCACAATGGTACATAAACTAGGAGCAGGTCAACTCCAACAACCTAAGAGCCACGCAAAATCTTCTCCATCTTCCTACCCTTCGCCAACTCATCCACCAACTTATCCAAATACCGAACCTGTTGTGTCAACGGATCCTCGATTTCCTCTACACGATACCCACAGATTACTCCGGTGATGAGGTACGCATTGGGGTTTAGCGAAGCTCGTTGGAAGAAGGTTTCAAAAGTTACATTTTCTTTTATTAGTTCCTGCAGCTTCTTGTTATTGAAGCCTGTTAACCACTCTATGACCTGATGCAATTCTCCTTTTGTTCTGCCTTTTCTCTCCACTTTCGTGAGATACATAGGATAGACCGAGGCAAAGGTCATTTTTGCTATACGTTGATTCTGTGTGTTGGAATTGTTCATACTGTATTTTAGCGTTAATCTCTCATATTATTTAAATTTTAAAAGCCCTCTGTTTTTTATAACCTGCCCCCATTTTAACGATCAGAAACAACGTGGGTGCTGAGCCCATGCATTTATATTATCAAGTTAGGCGCAACGGCAGTTTAACGGTGGGGTAACTTCGAGGAGTGCGCTTTGAGCCAAGATGAGAGTTGGACCTTTGACAATTTTCCAGAAGCGAGATCCATCATCATTCTATATGTTTCTTCCTCTGGGGATGCTATTTCCCAACCATTCTTCTGAAGAAAAATGTCCATCAATACAAATGCAACTCGCTTGTTGCCATCGATGAATGGATGATTCTTACAAACGTGGAAACCGTAGGCTGCAGCTTTGTTGAACAATGTCTTGTGCGTATATTTTCCGCCGAAGGTCATCTTCGGCTGAGCAAGTGCAGAATCTAACAATTTAGAATCCCGAAGCCCGGGTGTGCCACCATAGCGTTGGAGCAAATCGGCGTGAATGATCAAAACAACATCGTTCGGTATAAAATGAATGGCCATTATTTTGAAAGTGCGTTGAGCGTATTGCGAAATCTCTTATTGGTACGTTCATACGCTTTTACCCATTCTACGAACTTTGGATTAAACGGTGTCAACACTACACCTTCACCCGTTTCTACCAAGTGCAGTTCATCGCCTTCACTGAGATGGTAGTTTTCAACAATGGTTTTAGGCAATGTGATACCGAGACTATTTCCTACACGACGTACGGCTGTTTTCAACATTGGTTTTTCCTTTAGAATGCTAGTATATTATAACAAATGTATTACTTAAAAGCAACTCAACTGCCGCTGAAGTTCAATCCGCCTGAGGCGGATTGCATTTTTACGGTACACGTTATGCGCAACGACACCCAAACAGGAGTTACAACTGTATACTGTCAGCGGATTCTAAAATACCGGGGAAGCTCATAAGCTCACTAATGCTAATTGAACGAATTGGACGGAATATGACAAATAATTTTGTTTTAAGAATGGTTGAACTGACAAGACTTTTAGAAAGATTTATTGCAATGTAAGGAGATAATACTTTATTGTTGTACCCAGCTAAAGGCTGTGTGATCCGCCAATGGTTCGACTTCGCTCACCATGACGGCGGGCAAGTCCGCAAAATGAACGGGAAGCCAGTGACCATAGATGTTGAGACGTGGCAGACAAGTAAGACTAAATCCGACACAGAAGGCATATATTGTAACACACGATTGAGCTGCACGGCGGCATGTGATTAGTGAGCCCGGAGAAGTGGGTGATGATAGGAAACAGATGAGAGCTGATGGTGGACGTTGCGCCAGGTATATCGCAAGAGCGACTGAGCGTAAAGCGAGACGTTGGTTTAAGGAAACAGGCGGTAAACCACCCGCCCACCAACGGAAGCGAGCACCACCGCGAGTGATAAACTTTACTATCATATAAATTTATTTGGTGTTCGGTTTAAAAATTCCTGTTATTTGTTCTGGACACCATGATCACCAATCCCCTAAGTGATATAAAGCTTGGATTTCACTAACTTGTAATGAGCGATCGTAGATGTAAATATCGTCAATGATACCATTCATGGGAGAAGGGAAAGCGCCACTTCCAATATTAAAACCTATTGCAAGATTATCAGAGTTTGTACCGAGTTGTAATCCAACATTTGATATTACTTCTTGATTTCCATTCACATAACCTTTTTGGTATTGACCATCATAGATAAGAACCAGAAAATACCATTGTTTTTTTTGAATGGTGACAGTTGAGGTTGCCAATCTTATATCAGTACCATTTGCATATTGGATGTTAAACTCGAATGAATTTGGATTAATTAATATCTCATAGCGCCCGATGCCTGCCCCAGGTCCACCTTTTTTGAAAACAACGCTTAAATTATATGGACTACTGGAAAACTCATTAATATATACCCAGGCACACACTGTAAGTTGGCTCGGAGGTTGTAAAAGTATATTATGAGGTACTCTTATATAATCATCAATTCCATCAAAGCTATAAGCATTGTTAGATTTATCGAATCTATCCGTTGACAGAATTGCACCGGTGGGGATACCATCTATACCGTTTCCACTTTCATCATTCGCATTTCCATTGAATGGATAATAGGCAACCAAACCATCCATAGGAATTTGCGTTGTCGTGAATCTCCAAACCGGCCCAATCGTGGTATTGTTATGGACATCCCTTGCTACTACCATCCAATAATATGTTGTCCCTAGTGTCAAATTATTAAAATATAAATCTGTACTATCCTGATTAAACGAGCGTATTGTATCTGGTGGATCGTTTGTTCCAAAATAAATATCGTACGTCAGGGGATCAGACTCTGGATCCGTACATATCCAAGATAGATTCACATTTAATGAAATATCGGATGAACTATCAGCTGGAGTAGGACCTGAAGGCCGGTAAGGCGGAGCATTTCCCTCAGCTTCACCCTTGATGCAGCGAATACTATATCCTTTGTCCTTATCAGTTGTATTAAACGAAATCTGTCCATTATTATGATTAAGAGAAAAGAATGATCTATCTTCCCCATAAGCTACCGAATCAGTCCAAAAGGAGGCGTTCAGCCCTAAATCATTGTAGTCACTATCTAAGTTTCGCATACCTGAAAGTAAAGCGGAAAAATCTGTTACGTTTGTTCCAGCTCCATCCCCAATCCCCTGGCCAATCGCTTTCAATTTATTTCCGTCACCATCAACAAAAAAGTAAAGCTCTACAAACTCTGTAATCGTAGGTATGTGCCAGCCGATCGGACATATACCCGGTCTAACCGGTGATGTTCCATACTGCATCGCTTCATCCCATTGGTATAAACCACCATAAAAACTACAATTTGCTGTATTATTATCATAACAATATTTCTCGATAATGTCATTATTGGTCTGGATCGAAAATCCTGGTATCATTTCCCCGATATCTAGATTTTCTTTCAACCAACATTGATTACCAACCTGTACTGTATTATATATTTTACCTCCGTATTCTACCGTCGGAATACCCGGGCATGATGTTACAATTGATTTCAGGAAAAATTTTCCGTTTTGATTTACCTTAATCCAATATCCAATTCCCGGCTGCAAAGTGTCAGCCGATTGGTACCCGATACTCGGAATATATTGATAAAATTCGGAACTGATTATACCTGTCAGCTCACTTTTAATTGAATCTACCAATACTGGTGATGACACTGAACCGATGAGATTCCAACCGCTTTTGACATCAATCGTGTCCTGGTTAAACGGTTCGCCGGTGAAATGAATAGTTTCGGACGAATCAAATTTTAACCAAAATCCAATTCCATGTTCAAGAGTACCTATTGGTTGATAACTGCCATCATAGATAAATGCATCTGAGATAGCGGATGGGAAAAGTGTGCTTTTCGAACCATCAGTTACAATCAAAGGTAGTGATATTAAATTCCAACCAGCATCAACTTGGATTGAATCAGAATGAAGTGATTTAATTTGTAGAATTTGTTCGTCTGTATTCAGGCGCTTTTTAGCAGAATTATATACATCAGCACCAAGCCCTTGTGTAATATTTAATTGAACTGAGAGTACAAAGATAATTGATAAACCGAAAAGGTTTTTTACCTTGGTAGCTGTCTTCATGACTATCCCCAAATCAATTTATTTAATGTTTGTAAAACTCCCGATGATGGATGAAGTTAAGTAATTTTAGAGGAAATATCAAAATAGCGGATGATCTGGTGATATTTAATTACCTAATATACTCAAATAATCAGGTAAATCCGGACTAATGTGTGCTCAGCTCCGGTTTGAGCCCAATTTCTTATATCTGAATCTGCACCAATGTGTAAAATGTGGGATGCCTTTTCACGTGTTACTTTACCATCACCCCGCTATGAACCTGCACTTTTACCGCTCTCACTCCCTATAACAATCTTCAGTATCGTCGGTATTTTCAGAAACGCTATATCTTGTTTTATCCCGATCGAATCTTTCCACCAGTATAAAAGCGTTGGCCAAAAGAAGAAGAACGGTATAACTTCTGATAACTTGGACTATCACATAAATTTATCTGGGACACTAAGATAAATATGCTAATTTATTTATAGGTCACTTTTCAGTGGGCAGGTCACAACTGTGTCAAGAGAGCGCTGATGGGATTTCTATAGTTGCTCGAATCCTATTAATGAGCTTTGTTCTAAGATCCAATGGTGCCTCCCAAACGATATGATTATATTGCCGTGTGTCAAAGTGTAAATTATCGACCTGATCATGGCGGCATGTCCTAATGACTGGTCATGGAGGGTGAAGGAACATTTGCCTTCAAGCGATAATAATCCACCACGACTTCTTTTGGTTGCGCATCTTGCACAAAGCGCTTTATACATACATCTCGCCAGTAATTATCTGCAAAACTTCTCCCCCGTGTTTCAGGGAACCAGGTTCGAAGTTTATTATCAAGATATCTGAATGGTAGAAACGCAGGTACAAATGGCTCGCCATTATGGTAAAACCGCTGCATAAGGGGATATCCGGTTACGTAATCAATCACATCGTTCTGGATTAGCGTATCCCAACCACCCTTAAAAAGGATGTTAGCGATTGAATCTTCCACAATTACATAATCGAACCACGTGGTTCTGTTACCTCGCCAATCGACTTCTATGTCGATTGATTTACATGTAATATTGCTTATAGTTGCAACCTCACGACCTTTGAGAAATTGTGGTGGATTGGTGCTTTGAGCTTGTTGTTTCTGAAATCTAAAAGGTATTTCAAAATTATAGTAAGTACCTCCGGTCAGGAAATCTTCATCCAAAAGTGTTCTTATTCCGATTGTATCACCATGCGTAGTGCAAATTACTCGTAGAATTGCAACAGTGTCATTAGGATTTGATTTTTCATTGATCTTCATACTAAACGTAGCATAATATTGTTCTGCATTGTAATAGAATTCACCGTTTGGTCGAGGATCGCGGACCATGTAGCCGGGTGGATGGAAGCCTGCCCTGCATCGCCAAGCATTACCGTCAGGTTCACCGGTTTGCTTTTCCCCAAAAAAGTTATACATACCTTCCTGATCAGGTGAGGGCCATGTATATTCTGCTTGATATTCCATCTTCTGCGACCTTGCAACATAATCCAAACCATCTCTCATAGTAATGACTTTAAGAGTATCAGAGTTTGTATCGACAACTGAGTGGTAACTACCTCCCCCACTCCAACCTTGCACCCATGTCAAATTAAGACTATCCCTCATTTGTCTGTAATCAACGCTTGTATTACCGAAAAGATAAATACCAATCGGGAATTCTGTCTGCTGCTGAGAATGCAAATTGCTTGGTGCAATTAAGATTGCACAAACTGCGAGTAAAATATTTAATTGTTTCATTAGTAAATCCTCCACTGATTATTATTTAATAATTGTCATTATTCTTGTTTGTGAATTTGAAAATCCGTTTCTAATAAAACTTAATCTATAAAAATATAAGCCGCTTGGATAATTCTCCCCGTCAAATTCTACTGAATGCTCTCCAGCTCTTTGATGTTCATTTATAATTGTTTTTATTTCAACTCCTAGAATATTATAAACCTTAATTGTAACGACACCAGACATACTTAGGGAATAAGAGATTCTCGTAGTTGAATTGAAGGGATTAGGATAATTTTGGTATAGAGAAAAATGTTTTGGAATCAGCTCTTGTTCCTCAACCGCTGTAACTTTAATTGCCGAATCACCTAAAAAGATGCCCCAGTATCCTTTATATTGTACCCATGGATAATACGGTGCACCGACAATAATATCTGATAAGCCATCACCGTTAACATCACCAAGTGACGAAACACTATGACCAAAACCAGCCTCGGTCGACAGTCCAATTCCTGCGTCAAAGAAACAATCTATAAGGGGACCTCCTGCAAAGATCCAAACAAATCCGCTTGTATAATTTGCAAGTGGGCAACCAACCGCTATGTCCTCATAGCTGTCGCCATTCATATCTCCGGCATTAGCAATTACATATCCGAAGTCTGCAACACCAGGATTTTTTAAACGAAGATCAGGAATAGTATCGAAGGGCGTCCTACTAAAATGAACATTGATATATGTACTAAGTGAGTCCTGTATTGTCCACAACAAATCTGATTTGCCATCACCATTAACATCAAAACATGCAAGACCGCCGCTGTTGATTTTATTACGCAATTGTAAACCCAGTATAAGATTTACCGTGTCTTTTCCCACATCCCAATAAACATTCACATAGTCAAACCATGTGTCCATAGGACCTGATTGTTTATTACCTCTCACGATTAAATCATTGAAACCATCATCATTCAGATCTGCGATACAACATGTTCTCCCAAGATGATAACTTACCGAATCACCAATAGTCGTCGCATTAGGAATCGATGTGCTAACAGGATTTATGAAAATATAGATCTTACCATAGCCATACATATCTGGTAAATCCCACGCAGTTAGAATCAAATCACTTTTGCCGTCATTATTGACATCACCGATGCAACCCGGAAGTAGCTTATCATATTGATTTTCACTTGGAATTTTTAATGTGTTTACTGTATCTATGCCTGTTGAAGTTCCCCAATAAATGAGTACAGTATCCCAACCATTGACTGACTTTCCTATTACAACATCCTCGTATCCATCACCATTGAGATCACCAGTTAATAAGTTCTCACCGAAGAAATTATATTGTGCAGTAGTGTCCGTTGGACTTTGTAAGCGATATATTCCTGTGCTGCCCAACTTTGAAACAGCCGCTCTATAAGGTAAGTTCGCACTTGGTGTTATACCTGTAACGTATCTCCCAAGTTCTTGTTGATTCACTGTGCCGTACACCTCTACCCACGGCCGGAGGACCGGCTG
>CAYGXH010000022.1:0-16070 GCA_964353675.1 uncultured Chlorobiaceae bacterium | reverse complement strand
TTGAATTTCCAGGGTAAACGAATGCGTACCGGGTAAATACTTGAAGTTGTTGTAACCGTAATCCAGCACACTGTTGAATCCTAACGTGTTCAGCCGAAATCCTACTCCCATCGTGAAGTTCTCATGATCGTACGCAAACTTCCACCCGCCTCGTAATGCCACTATCTCATTAAATACGTACTCCGTGCCTACATTGTACTGCTCCTCCGAATCGTTCAACCGTGATATCTGCAACGTACCTATTAACTTATTCTTTACATCCTGCAATACGTCTACAACCACCCCAAATCGCAACGCCGTAGGCAACGAATACTGCTCCTGCAAAAACTTTACGTCCTTTCCTATGTTCGTCAACGATACTCCTATGTGACTGCGTAGTATCGGTATGTCGTACAACGTTCCTATGTCAAATGCAAACGACGATGCGCCTATCTCCGTGCTGAATAAGTACGACTGTATGTACTTACCGTTTATCCCTACACGAAACTGATCTGTCACCTGACGCGCATACGCTATACTCACTGCGTAATCACTCGCACGAAAGTTCCGTCCGGTCCCCTCCGGAAATTGAGGCGTCGTCTCTATCATGTCATCCGTAGTCAATAACGTCAAACTCACTCCTATTGCCCCTATACCGGGAAAATTCTTCACAGCTCCAGCATACGTGTGCTGTATGTCCGCAAACCAGTGCGTGTACGTGAATCCTACGCCTATGTCTCCTACTGCCAGCATACCCGCAGGATTGAACGCTATCGACGATACCCCCTCTGCCACTGCTACCTGTGCTCCACCTATGCCTACTGCCCTCGCACTCGTCGGTATCTTCAAAAATTGCTCCGATACGATCCCCGATCGGTTCCCTCCTTCCATTACTCCGCTCCACAGCACAACCAGTACTACCAGAATTCCTATCAACCTGCTAACTACTGATTCCTTCATAAATCCTTTCTCCTTTCCTTTCCTCTTAGTTACCGTATCAATACGAATTTACCGTATTGATCCCCGTACTTCGAGTTTATCGCAAATATGTACACCCCGCTTGCCAGAGCACGGTTGCTCTCACTAAGTAAATCCCATGTGATCTCTCCACGATCTTCACGGTACTCTCCGAGGTATTTATTACCCTGCGTGTACCCCTCGGGTTTGTTCTGGATCGTAGTTATCAAATCCCCCGCCAGCGTGAATATCCTCAGCGTCCATTCGCCCATCGGCAGATGGATAAACTTCACCAACCGCTTGTTCTCATCCCAGTACCGCGCCAATCCTTCCCAACCGCCGCTCTCGTATGTGTACTCCTCATCCACCCGGTACGGATTGGGTACCACCAATACCTTTCCGAGCTCCTCTGACGAAGAGAATGGTACGTCTATACGTATCCGGTTTGCTCTGATGCTCGATTCGCTGTTCTCCGAGTACAGCGTATCGTAACGGGTGCTCCCGTCAGGCTGTGGTATCTGCAGAATTGTTATATCGGGTAATCCGAATGACGTAACAGCGTACCAATACCTTTTTCCGCGTACGAGATTAGAATCAACAAAAACCGAATCGAGCAGATTCAGGTCGGCGAGTGTTGCGTCGTCGGGTAATGAATACTCGCGAAGCATCACAAAGCTCTCTATAAGCGGATCGTCGCCAACGTCCTCGCTGCGATAGAGTCTAAATCCGGAGAAAATTCTTCCACCAGGTAATTTACCATCTACGCATTGGTGACCGCCGCAGCCGCCGGCTCCGACCTCACTACAGGGAGGATTAACTCTACGCCAGTGAGTATCGGGATATGCGCCCGCTAATCTGTTTGAGTCATCCCAAATCTCAAAGGGCGCAACACTTCCGCCCAGTGCGCTCTGGTGCGGGTACCACTTCAGCTCCACACGCTTGAATCCGATTTCGTAGTCCAGTTTTGGGGATTCCGGGATTGTGGGGGCAACATATCCCCTGTTGTAGAGTTTTATTGCTTTCTGAGCATTTTCTTTCAGATTATTTGGTCCTTCGTCAACTCCATATCCGGAGACGAGCGCAATGGATATCTTCAGCGTGTCGCCAGGTTTTAATTCTGGAAACTCACCAAATGAAAAGAAGAAGCGTGTATCCGACGGTGTTGTCGATGGCTGATCGGGGGCGATGCACTGACCGGGGAAAGCCGAACAATTCATCCATGCGTAAATTGTAGAGTCATCTGTACCCGGGTCGCCTATGAGCGAGAAGTCGCCCCATTTGTATACGAATTGCAGAGAATCGAGCGGTCGCGGAGCTGCGAGAACCGTTATTCCTACCGGTGTCGATCCGCGATCGATGGCATTGTGAATGTATGCGGTTCTTAACGACTCCATGTACGCCGCATAGTTATTCAACCAGAATTGACTGACATTGGTGGGGCCGAGATCCATATCGGCGAAAAAGCCAACCCAAACATTTCTGATTATCTTCCTTCCAACGTTTATGAAGTAATAATCGAAGGGCAATACACCTTCAAAGTATTTCCCATCCCAGGCGTATGATTTTTGAATTACTTTAATGCCCATCGGTACGTGACCGGTGAGTACAGGCCGACTGAATGAATCTATGCCCGAACAATAGAGATCGTTTTCTGAAATAGCGGCATAATCTTCATCGACGTTCGGTTCGCCGTGATCGGGCATTCCGTTTTTCTCCAGCCATTTATCACGATTATTCTTGAACGGCTGACTCCCGTCAGCATTCGGGTGGCATTTATCCCGGACGCCAGGATCGTAGTTATCACCGGCAGGATCAGAATTTACTATCGCATCGTACGGTACTCCGTCACAGCTCATTTCATACGGATCGGCTAAACCATCGGCGCCGACGTCGTTTTCCGCAGGATTCCAGTCGCCGTCGTTATCCGTTCCGTCGAGATCATCCTCATCGATCTTTCCGTCATTGTCGTCATCACAATTACGCTTGTTGGGTATGCCGGCTGTATCCCTGGTGGAAGTCCGCCAAATGAGTTCACGTAGTTGGTGACGGTATTCCGGTAATATCTCTTTTCGGGCATCCCACCCGTTATATCCCTCATCAACGAGAGTTTGTCCGTCGACAATTCCGCCTATGCGCGGACCGGCGCCGAATATATGTTCCACCCCCGATCCAGCAGGATACTCCATCCCGAAATGAGGCGGTACGGGGATGCAATCCCCACTCCCGCAGTCCCATGCATGTAATCCGATTGTCATCTGGTTGCTGATCCATACGCGCATGTTGAAACCTTGAATCGCCCGTTGTGCCCAGTTGACTGTAGTCTTCGATTTCTGATTTTTCTTCGTCGAAGCCTGTACAGCGATTCCCACGCAGAGGACAAGTATAATACTGATCAGTATCCTTTTCATATATACATCCTTACTTAAACAAATTTTTCATTCCCAGTTTATTCTCAGACCGATAAGCAGTTGGCGCGGAGAATCAAAATTATACGACGCAAGGTAATTATACTCCGTCCGGAACCAGGGTAGCACTACGCCCGAACTCGGGTCTGACATATCACCGTACTTGTAGACCTCGTGTGTATACGGATTTATTGCTGAGCGGCTCGCATTACGACGGTTCAGTAAATTCACCACGTCGAATGTCACAAGCAGGTTTATATTATCTATAATCTTGAAGCCCTTGTAGAACGAAAGATTTACTGTAGTCGTGTATGGCGCCGTTTCGCCATTGACGAGGTAAACGTTCCTTGCCGTAACGCGGCTTCCGCGGTATCCCGTATAGGGGAATCCGCTGCCGTAGCTCCAAGTAAGCGAAATGCCGTAGTTATTCACAAACGGCAGTCCGAAGAAATGACCTTCCTCTCGGGGCCCGACGCGGTAAGTTGCGAAAATGTTTGCCGTATGATTCTGATCCCAGTCGAGTCGTATTTCACGCGGCAGCTGGAATTCAGGCTGATACAGCGCCGCGAGGGGATTCGAAGAGCGCCCTTTTGCAATCTGGTACGAATAGCTTATCGAGGTCGAAAAATTACTCGCGAATGATTGATTGATTGTGATTTCGATTCCGCGTGCGCTGGCGTAATCCAGGTTTTTATTTATATAATAATCGCCTCTCTCCACGCCCGTGGCATAATCAAAAATATCTTTATAGAATGCGCGGATTGCGAATGCCATATCATCCGTAAACTGATTCTCAAATCCCGCCTCATATGAAACAGTCCGTTGAGGCTTCAGACTCGGATTACCGATAAGGCTGCCGTTGCTTGATGCAAACGGATCGCGGTAATACGCATCACGATCGGGGAACTGATAAAAATGTCCATAGTTAAAATAAAACACGATCCGATCGGTAACAGGGTAGCCTATGGATAGACGAGGGCTGAAGTAACCATTGGTAAAGTAATAGAGGAATCTCTTGAAATCCTTTCGTCCGTTGGAGAGTTTTTCCTCTTCCGTCTCACCCGACATATTCATTACCCATTCGGGAGAATATGCGCCTTCAAGCGAGTCGATCCATTTGTAAGACTCTTTCCATCGATCAAGGAAATCCTGGTAATATACTTGACGACCGATGTCGAGGTAATCGTACCGCAAACCGACGTGTAAATTAAGCCCGGCGAGTTCAATATTGTCCTGGATGTACAGTCCGCCTCGATTCGGATACTGATTTAACGCCCATCTGTACGTCCCGTATCCCGGGTACTCACCGCGTTGATACTTTGGATCCGGATCGGGTGGTATGATCGTAGCCCCTCCACCGGTATGCGGAACTGTTGGATAAAGAATTTCGGTCGATCGTATTTCCTCGTAGTATGTTTCAAATCCTGTTTTAAGAAGATGAAGCGGATGAATCTGACTATTGAGATCGAAACGATAGGAGTAGACAGACGTAAGGGATTTATACCATCGCTGGCCGGTCCCGAGATCGTTGAATTCATCCCCATTTACGTCCAGATATTCCCATGCGGATGAATAATCGGGCGGTTTAATTCCCGCAATATCGTTCCCGTCGTGATTTGAACTCTTCGCGAGATACATCCTTATAAATGAATTCGCTCCGAAGAAGTGCTGCCACTGAAGGTTATGCTGAACCGAAATTCCGGCGCTTAGTGTCGATGAATCTGCACGGTACTTCCATGTGTTGTTGTAATCATGTCTTGAAGAGACGCTGGCTCGGTATCCGTATGTCACCTGATCGTTTGAACTAATGTCATACTTTAGTTTTGAATTGAACGTGAATGAATTGCGCTGATTGTCCCTGAATTTAAATCCGAGCCCGTTAAGCAATCCGCCCAGAAAATCGTTGAGTTCGATCCGTCGCTCTATAGGATTATAGAACTCGTTTTCAACGAAGTTATAGGGCCCGTCACTTCTGCTCATATCGGCGCTGAGGAAGAATGTAATGTTTCCCGGTATTTTTGCTCCGAGTTCGGGAAGGACATACTTCGTGAGCGGTTCGGGGCCTCCGATCGAAAAGGCGCTGTATGCTTCGTTCTGATTTGTTGATGCAAAACGATCGGTACGAAATTGTGCTGATCCCGTATACCGGTCACCGCCTGATTTCGTTACGATGTTGATGATGCCCGATTGAGCGTTACCATAATCGGCATCGAAACCGCTCGTCTGCACGCTCACTGATTGTATCGCGTTTGCCGATACTGCAAGTCCGCTTGCACCACCGCCGATGACGCCGGATTGTACGCCGGCGTACAACTGCGCGAGTTGTGCGTTTGCGCTGCTCGTAGCGATAAGGTCGCCTGAATTGCCGACGATACTATTGGTTGGTACGCCGTCCACGAGATATTGTACTTCATTAGATCGGCCGCCGCGGAGGAAGAGATTGTTCCCCTGCTTAACAACGCCTGCCTGTAGTTTTAGCACGTCCTCCACGCTTTTCACGTTCGGGATGCTCTGGATAGATTTTTCACCTACTGTCTGAGTCGACGAGGTCGTAAGATTGTTTACGAGAAGGTTGTCTGCCGTTATCGTCACACCCTGCAGTTGGACTTCACTCGACGTCATTTTAAAATTGAGGGATGTCGTTTCGTCGGCTCCGACCTTCACGTCCTTGTACTCTACCGGCGAATAACCCACCAGGCTTGCGCGTACGACATACGTGCCAATCGGCACGCCGATGATTGTATATTTTCCATCAAAGTCGGTAACGGCGCCTCTCGTTGTACCTACAACCAGAATGTTCACTCCGATAACCGCTTCACCGGAAACTGCATCGGTGACTGTTCCGATTATTTTCCCGGTGTTGCCCGCATAGAGATGAACGCTCAGAAGTGAGAAGAAACAAAGAATTCCTAAACCCTTCATTATTGCTTTCATCGTAGTTCTCCTTTCCAATCTATAACATCGCGTAAAGCTTTAGCAATCGTGGAATCTGCAGTCGGTCGCTGCATGTAGTAAAGCGGAAAACCGAAATAGATCGCATTAAAAGTTACCCCCTGATATCTGATAGAGAGAATTTGATTCTCCGCATTAAAAGGAGGCGGCGCTGCAGATTTAAACTTGTGAATAATCTCCCCAAAACCATAAGGCGAGCATGTCCATAAGTTTCGCAGTGCGTACTGACCGCTTTGGGAATTTTTCCATGCCGTATCGCATTTTGCTGTATCGAGCAGTATGTCCGGATACCCGAGGAATCCGTGTGCTCCTTTGAATTGGTGAGATTGAACCACCTGCGGATTCTGAGGCGCTGTTATGCTGACATGAAGGATATTCAGCATGAATTCCGGTTGAAGCGGTGTGTTATACGGGCTGAGTAATGCCCATCCGCTTGCCATGAAGTTGCCGCCGACATAGCAGTAATCTCTGATAATATTCTGCCGCGTGCTCGCGAGTGCGGGGTAATTGCCCCACATGAAATATTCATTGACAGCATCACCATAAAGGAAGATGAGGTTGTACTTGCCGATTTCGCCCAGCGATGGAAAATCGAGAGGCGGATCTTTCTTGATATGCCACGTCATGATTATTGAATCATGGAGGCCGAGGGAATTAAATATCTCGTGGTAGAATTGATCTACCGTTTCACGCAGCGGATATGCGGGTGTACCGGGCCATGTGGGTGGTATAGGCGGTTCCGGGTATCCAATATTCAGAAAAAGAACTTTAAACTGCGGTGGTATAACCTGCCTTGCAAATTGCGGGTAAATCGTTCTGAAAGTGACGCTTGCGCCAACGGTGTCGATGGATCCGAATTCATTCCTCGCCTGAACCGTGAAGATGTGCTCAGCCGCATACGGATCGTAAAAATCGCTCGCAACCACATAAGCATATTCTGACTGACTGAACCGCGACCACGGAACGCTGTCGCCGTTTGCTATCCTGAGATCCTTATCGACCACCCAGCGGTAATCGATTGTCCGACTGTTCGGATCATTTCCTGTGAAATGAAACCGAAGGCCGTTGAACGTCGGAGTTCGATCCATAACGACCAGGGCCGTATCCACCGGATAATTGTCAATCCTTGTGACGGGCGGAGGCACTTGCGGTGTTTCAAATGATATCCTCCGGATGTTTGGAGAGTTGAACTCCGAGGTGTCACCGATATTATCGATCGCAGTGATCTCAAACGTATGGAAATTTATAGTGTCCTGCGAATCGAAAATAAACGTTCCGCTGTTGGGATTTACATGAACAGGAAAACTGTATCTTACCCTTGCTCCTGTCTGAATTCTGATGGAATCAGGATTTGATGCAAACACTCCGACCCCTTCAACACGTATAGTATCACCACGCGCAAGAGAATCAATCCGATTCAAATTGAGACCTTCCGGGGGAAGAGTTGCAAAATATTTATATATCGGTGGAACGACCAAAGGATCCTCGGTCGTCACCATGAGCGCAAATTCGTTGATGATTATATTTAGGATGATACTGTATGGTTTGTATTCAAACGGTTGTGATTGCGATAACCGGAAATTCCACCGGTATCTGAATCCCACAACATAACCGTCTGGATCATCTCCCACCCAGTTCAGCGATACACGGGGACTCGTCGTTCGCGTCGTATCATCAGGCGGGGGGACATTCGACAATCTGGTAACGGGGCGAACATTCGGATAAAATTCTCCTCCATTCTTCGGTTCACAATTCCACGATATGGCGGTAATGACCAAGAAAAGAATTGCCGTAACCAGGTTAACAAAAAATTTAGTTGACTTTTTCATTCTGGGTTTTCCTCATACTTGGACGTTCATTGATTTTGAATGCTCGTAATTTCGTAATAGGGAACAAACATATACGTGAATGCACCCTTCTGCAGGGATTTCGAAAGATCGATAGTCAGCGTGATAATCGTTTGCTTGCCTTCAGTGACATGGAATGGTTTTCGGAACGATAAGAGTGCATTGAATCCCTCCGGTTTCAGAACATCGATCACCTGATATCCGCGCAAAATTACTTCCGTTGCAGGTTCAAGCAGGACATCGACGCCGATGTATTCGTCCGGGGGCGCGTATGTCTGTCCGATTACCAGCGTTGAATCTCTCGCCCGAGGATCCAGCGTGTTGACAATTATCGGTTTCGTATCGAAGGCTTTAATATCACTGTACATCAGAACCTTCGAGCCGTTTGACCGAAGGGTCATTTGTTGTGAAATTTTCAGTGTGAAACTATTAAGGGGAGAGAAATCGATCTGTGTCGTGTCGGAAATTGTTTTCAGACGAATTTCAATTACACCCGGAAGTGGGGATGTGTATTCGTACTGACACCCGATATTCGTTAAGACAGGTAAAAGTAAGACAGTTATGACCGCGACCCAGGAGATAAATCGTTTGTATGGCTTCATATATTTAACCCGACGTGGCAGTTAGGGGGAATCGTTAACGACTTAATTACATGCGTAGTATAGGAAAAAAATATATTCAAGTCAAGTTTTTTACTGCCATTTAGCAGGTTTTAAATACCCCTGTGCAAGATGGTGATCTCCGAGTAATTTAATGGAATTGTCCATAAAAAATCCATTTTGTTGATGAAACTTTCTTTCGTAAATTACGTCAAACGTATAAAGACCACTTTTTATAAAAAAATCCAAACATGAAAGCACCATATCTTTTATTTACGGCATTATTAACATTCTCGCTGATCTTCACATCCTGCAAGGATAACGCGGGAGACGGCGACGAGAGGGGTCCTGTCTGGATAACGATCACATCCGCCGTTGCTCCGGGCCTGATGAGCAATTACATTCACTGCATCACCAAGGACGGAGAAGGATCGATTTGGTTCGGTACCGACAGCGGTGCATCAAAATATACCAGCGGCCGATGGTCAACCATTAAGGATTCGTTGGCCTGGACTGTTTACAATCCAAGACGCACTCAATATACAGTCAATACGATAGCTGAAGGTAGAGGCGGGATACTCTGGTTCGGTCTTAACGGCGGCGGACTGCGTGCATATAACCGTTATAAAACCAACGGATCATTCAAGACGTGGAAGCGATTCGATTTTTCCGGTAATGTAATCGATGGGATAGGTGCACTCAAAACAATTAATGGAGATGTATGGGCATCAGTGAATAACAACGGCGTATATCGCTACATTCCTCCGACAGTTGCCACCGAAGATCCTCTCGACGGTCAAATATTACAGGAATCTGTTGATAAGTTTAGATCAAGCTTGGTGCGATGCATCACTACCAATCCATTCAACGAATGGGTCTTCTTCGGCGCACCGGAAGGTGTGGCATACGTCAATACTCAAACTTCACCCTGGTCGTGGTCCTTTCATGATCTGCAACCGGGATATATATCTCCGGTTTACTCACTCGCAGTTGATTATTCCAATACCATGTGGGCCGGAAAGTTTTATGGAGTGACGGAATATAATCCGGGTACCGCGGTGGAAAATAATTACATTCCCGGAAATACGGGGAATATACTCCCTGATGCATATATCAATGCAGCAACTACAAACTTATATAATATACGATGGTTTGGAACAAACGTCGGACTGGTCCAGCTCAGGGATACAACCTGGACTATCTATACACAGTCAAATACCCCCGCCTTACCGAGCAACAATATCCAGTCTCTTTATTTTGATCCTATACGGAAGAATTTATGGATTGGAACCGATAAGGGGATAGCTGTTTACAACGAGGAGGGAACGAACATCTGAGTTTTCACAGCGGTACCTCGACGGATTTTCCCGCAGTTGAGGTACCGTATTTCTTTCCATCGATCCAAACTGTGATTCTTCGCGATCGCTTGACAATTTTTAACTTCCTCCCGCAGATAAAGAGATTATCGAGCGTATAGTAATCCGCCTCAAACGGAAACGGATCTATTACAATCTGTTTCTCTTCCGGCCGGACACCTGCGAAGTATTTAATGAGCAGATCCACAACCCACGAATGCTGATAATCATCCACTCCGCGATAGACGGAGGGTTCGCCTGAGATTGGATTGTAATGCTCGAAGCAATTCGGCCGGCCCGGATCGTTTTCAAAAAACATTATCCTGATATACCTGTTAATAAACTCTCCTCTCTCAGCTCTCAGCTCTCTGCTCTTAAATCTTATCGCACACTGCGCGAGCGCTTCCGTAATATGACTGTTGGTCATAGGCCATACGCGCCCGTTCCACGGACAATTCATTCTTTTCCCTTTCCATTCGGGTTCCGCACAGAAATATTTATCGTCCGCTGACGATGAGGGGATGGGATATTGCGTCCAGAATTCTTTCGGATTGAGCAGATGCTTTTTCAATCCATGTAAATGTTTATCTGAAACGATGTCAGTCATATAAGGGTAGAAACAAACGGCCGCTTTTACTTTTGTTCTCTTGCCCGTTTCCGGATTAACATCAAAGAACATTTCCTCTTCCGGATCCCACATTTTTTCAAGAATAGCCAGTTTTATTTTCTCCGCCTCTTTGTACCACTTTGTGCCCTCTGCGCTTCGGCGATTCAATTTTTGCGCAGCCCATGCGAGGGTCTTTTTCAATTCATAGATATACACGGTAACATCTACACCTTTTAACCTAAACACTTTTCCCCAATTGTCTCTATCGGCACCTGAATCCACAGCGAGATAACGATGCATGTATTCCTGCCCGGTTTCATAATGGTTGTCGATATCGTATAGACCACTCCCCTCTTCATCCCGTTCTCTATCGAAATAATTCACATATTTAACCAAACCATTGTAAACTTTTCGTAGAAAAATTTTATCCGGATGAATCCGATGCAACTCCCTGACGGCATTTCCCCAATTTCCATGATAGAAGGGTTCGACTGTGTTCACCCCAAGTACCTCTTGTCGGTAATAATTCATATCAATGTAACCACGGAAGCCGCCATCTTTCCGCTGATTATCAATGAATGTGAGAAGGCTTCCCTGCGCAAGTTTTGGATCCATGCACCATCGATTTTCAAGCATGTGACACATGGCGCTGTAGGAGATTGGCGCTCTGAAGTAGCCGATTCCTTCGCAGACCGACGGATACTTGTAGTTCCCTTCTTTCCCATGCATCGTCATCAATTTTAATCCATACCATCGGTACCAGTAATAGCGAGTAAGGTATTCATCTGAACATTGAAAGTACGGCACGCCCGCAAAGTAATCGGCCCAATTTTTCTCACTTGTCTTGATGGGATATTTTAATTTTGATGCGGTGGAAAAATTCTTACTCGCCTCAGCTCTGCCGGGCGCGGCAGCAAAAAAGACAGCCACCGACTCTCTGCTCTCAGCTCTAAGCTCTATGCTCCTATGCAAAGCCATAAAAATCAATCCATCCTCATTAATCCCCGACAATTTTTTCTCATTTGGTAATCTGTCGTTCCTGAACTTTTCGGCAAAAGGTGTTAATCGCCAGTACGGCTGAATTGCAGATCCTTCGCTAAGGTTGACGGAATACGATTTAATTTTTCGATTTAGACCAAAGATACAATCCACAGGCAGGACTGGAGCGTTATCTCTGTGAAGATATTTTACGAAGTGAATATGATTATCACCAACTCTCAGGTCCGATAACCGGGACGTTTTTTTTGAAGGATAGTTCGGTTGGATAGTCCATGCAATTAGATGCAGCCTTCTAGATTTCTTAGAATTATTTTTAATTTTAATTACTGAAGTTAGCACATCATTCGGTAAACAGCATTTAGATTCCTCAATATTGAATACCCCCCGTTCCCTGCTCCCTGCTCTCTGCTCTCCGCTCTCTGCTCTAAACTCTCCCACCATCATTGCGGGATTCCACCTCCTCCCCTTTCCTCGCAACGGAATTTCCACCCCCTTCTCATCTAGTATCGTCCATGTAAAAACCGGCTCGATTTCGTAGTTGTAGTAATGCGCTTTATCCCAGAAACCGGGATAATCAAGCCAGACAGGGAACGGCGGTGTCCAAATGAGACGGTTGCCTCCGCCGAGGTACCATTTGTCTCTTCGTTCTAGGTGTTTGAGGATGTTTAGTTTTGTCATTTCGTGCTCCACCCTCTCCCCGTTCCGATCCCGATGAATCGGGACGGAGCACCCCTCTCCCGAAATCGGGAGAGGGGTTACGGGGTGAGGGTTATTCTGATGTTACCACAAATTATTTTTCTTTGCTGTCCTGGATACAAATTAATCAATATACCAGAGCATAGTACTTTTGCGATCTTTGCGTTTTAATCTTTAATCACAGGTTTCCGGGCTGTCATGGTCCATACCATCACAGTACCAATGCAGATAATATTAACACCATTTTCCGCATCTTCCCATAATACTCCTCCGGTCACGAAATGGTCCGTGACCGACTGGGTAAGTTTTTGTCCCTTTGTTAAAAAACATAATCGCTAAGTTATAAAGGGCGCATAGTATTATTTGAATGTGATGATTATCTCTTTCCGAGTGAATTCTGTTTTGGAATTATTCTCGAATGTTATTATCAGCTCATCAGTTTCTACTTTCGCTCCCTCAACCTTCATCACCAAATACGGATTTTTCAGGATAGCCCGATATGTTTTACCTCCTAAACCCTCGGCCAGGTAAATAATTCTTTTTTCCTCTAGTCGGGATGAAACGATTCTTAGACCGCTGTTGGTTATTCCTATTTTCCCCTCAGGTTCCGGTAATTCTATCACGGGAATGGGGGGATAATCTACTTTCGTGATTTTTTCAGGCGCTGTCAGGCGGGAGCTTTTTAATCCCCGATTTGCGACTGACATCGGCTGGAAGCGCACATCAATCGCAGTGGGATTTTTATCCGACATACTCAGCGAACACCCGCCGCTGTGATTGTGAATTATTAAATCGTGTGACTGTGATCCGATTACTAAATTCCTTATCGTCACCGAATCCCATCTCATGGGTATACCCGGCTTAACATCTAGATGATTGAGAAAAGCGTCTCTCTCCAATCCCAATAATCCTCTCACCAGAGGCAGCAGGTATCCAGTTGTCGAGAAACCCTGATGGTGGTAGCCTTCACCAAGCTTTTCATTCAACTCGCCCGAAAATACTTCCGGCACCACTCCGAGCGCATGATCGAACGCGTGTTTGATTGTTGAACGTAGTAACTGATAACCCGGTAATGCATGATTATGCTTAAACTGTGCCGTGTTAAAAAACGACGATATGAATGGCCATACCGCACCATAGTTGTAGTTTGTCGGATCGAATAGTTCTGATTTATTCGAAAGTGTCCGGACCCCCCAGTCCGTACACATATCCGCCGAATTAAAATTCTCTATGCTCTCCGCTGTCCGCTCTTCGCTCAATAATCCAAACATCATAGCAATACCGGACCATGGAGTTTTCTCACGTACCTGCTCGCCCTTCTCGGTCGCGCCATAGGCGTAGTAACCTTCTTTTTCTAACCAGAATAATTCTTCCAATCGTGGTTGTGCTTTTTTGAGTTGCGCATCTGCCTGAGTTGCCGCCGACTTATCACCGACTAACTCTGCCATATATTTCATTTCTTTTAGACCCTGCACAAATATGCCGCAGGTATATAGATCAGCGTAGATGCCGACGAGCTTACCAAACTCCAGCGCACCCAGACCCGCCCCCTTAAGATCCATCAATCCATCGCCGTCGCTGTCTTTACTCAAGCACCATTCATAAGCCTGCTTCACCGATTTCCAGCTCTGTTTCAGAAACTCCACATCACCGCTGGTGCGTACATAGTCACCCATTGCCACGAGATACCATGGCGATGTATCGGCATGGTTGTAACCATAATGATAATCGTTCCACCAGTCGCAGATACCGTCGCTTTGCGACAGCTCGTGAGACATCTTGCCTACATCCTTAGGCGGATCGTCCGGATTCTTCTTCCGAATCGGAAAATTATCATGTCTTTGCCACTTTTGAGTGAATGCGAGTGCATCTCTGGCTTGCTGAAACATTCCGACACTGTTCAGTGTGAGAACGTTAATGAACGCATCACCGCCGAAGTACCACGCGAAACCCGGGCGCGCGCCGCCGCCCGAAAGTCCGAATCCTGCGACCATGCCGTAACCGAGCCGGGGATTCTTTATCATTAAATTATCAAGCGCCACCTTACCCCATTCGTATGCAAGATTTATTTCCTTGTCGGGTGTTTCAATCTGCATCGTCGAGTTGCGAAGATTCCGGTAATATTCATAGTTCTCACGATAATAATTTTCTGCGTTCTGCCATAATCTTGTATAGGTCGCCTTCACCGAGTCCATCTTCATTTTCCAGTCGGTGGAATTAGGCACCGCACCTGTGATGATGATCGGTATGAATTTTCCGTCGGTTTCACCCGGTTTCACATCTATTTTAAACTGGAGTGGATTATCGCCGAACATGTGTGCCGGCGGCGCTGCCATCTGCTGTCCTGCAGGCGAACCGCAGAATACTACGGCACGCCATTGAGCTTCAGATATCACATAGCCATGCATCTCATCTTCCCAATAACTGAATTGTCCGCCTATGCCGGCAGGCCACATCGGCTGCATGACCGGAATAAATCCCGGTATTATTGCGAGCGGCGTTGTGGTATGAACATCGAGAAGAATAATGGCGCCCGGCTCATCTCTCGGTATAAGGATATATTCTTTTACAGTAAACGATTCGTATGTGTAAGTCAATGTTGTCACTTCAGGTGTGACAGATATTGTACGGACAATATCCTTTCCGAGTATCGCCTGCGTGGAAGTGCCAAGGATAAATTGTAATTCGAAATTCCGCAGAGGTTTCCAAGGCCACACCCACATTTCAAATGTTCCGCTTTCATATCCCATCAATCCAGCTCTGGGACCGATTTTATCGAAGTATTGATACGGTTGAGCGAGACGCGAGAGTTCTAGGTCGTTTTGCCTAATATCGAATTCAGCTATCGTAGTTTCCTTAATATTATTTTGGGCAGCGATACTGTTCAAACAACAAAAAATCAAGAAAATAATTTTTTTCATAATTGTTTCTACCTATAAAATAAACTTAGTAAGTGTCATATTTTCATAAATCCTATTGAAATTATAGCTTTCTTAACCAGTGTGAAAATTTGGAAAATAATGAATCACTTTCAATTAATTTCCGCCAAGAGATATGTTAAATTATATACGTAAACATCGATATGTGCCGGCAATAGAACTTTAGAAAAGATTTAAAATTTTTATTTGATAATTAAATCGGGGATAGAATATTTATTATATCCATATCGCGAAAGCATTTCTGATTTTATACAATCATTTTCAACATTTCTGGATTCGACCATCATCGCGAGTGGTGGATTGCTGATATCAACTTCAATAAACCACAATTTACATCCCATTGTTACAGAATACAGATTAGTATAGCCCCCACAATATGCCCGATTTGATTGAATGAAAGCTCCGGTAAGACCAGATTGATAGAGATCATTCCCAAATTTCATATGCCATGAAGCTTCGCCAGAGTTTAGATCAATTTTTGATAACAGCCCTAATCCTGCATAATTTTCGGTGCCAGTGTCAAATCCGCTCGCACATAGGCCTGTGACATAAATATAATTCCCGGCTATATAACCCGAAAGAAAATTATCATCATAATCGCTCACGATGAAAGTCTTAATCCAATTCATTGCACCGCTCTTTAAATACGAAACAACCATGCCCGCACTCCAGTAGCCGGTACTTTGTGAACCCTGCTTTTTCTCTGTAATATAATTACCGACAATGATTATAGTA
>CAYGXH010000021.1:0-16081 GCA_964353675.1 uncultured Chlorobiaceae bacterium | reverse complement strand
GTGCAATCGGCCGTCGGAACCCGCTATCTCATAAAATCGCTTGCGAGAATATTCCAGGCAATCCGTATCGAGGTCAATAAGGAACTCGATAATCTGACCAATGCCCTCACGCAGGCTGTTGATTATCTCCTCCCCGGTGGCAGAATTGTCGTTATTTCATACCATTCACTGGAAGACCGCATAGTAAAAGATTTTTTCAGAAAAGAATCCAGGACATCCGTTCCCTCGCAGAACAAGTTTGAACCGGATACACCGCGAAATGCGTCTCTTGCCGTGCTGACGAAAAAGCCCGTCACCGCATCAAGAGCCGAAATCACCCGAAATCCACAATCACGAAGTGCAAAATTAAGAGCGGCAGAACGATTATGAGAACTCCAAACGTACCGGCAGCAGTCGAACCGACCGTTGTCTCCGATCATACCGAACGGAGGTATATATACAACGAAAATTACAGGAAACCGACGCCGTCATCCGCACCGCGCTCCAATCGACATGTACGACTGCGTAAGCGCTCACTGTTTTCCATTATTGCCATGCTCTTTGTAATATCTATTCTTATTGTGTTCTACGTTTGGAACAAAATAAGCGTAAACAAACTCACCGTTGAGATCAACAACATTCAGAGAGATATCGATAAGCATGAAGGAACAATCATGTGGCTTGAATCCGAGATCTCGAAGAAATCAGATCTTGAGCGAATCACAAAGATTGCGACAGAAAAACTCAATTTCATCGAACCAAAAAAACAACCAATCCCACTCATAATAGATGATGAACGACTGAGGCTTCTGCAGGAGGAGTGATAACGTATGATGCCGAATAATAAGAACAATATTGTTTTTCCTTCCGGTAACTCTGTGCCGAATAATCGTTTTCGTGTCCGCGTCCTCCAGATCATTCTGCTCATTCTCTTTTTGGGAATCATTCTCCGGCTAATTCAGGTACAGATCATCGAATCTAATAGGTACCACATACGGGCAGTGGATCAGTACACATCGAAAAAGATTCTTTACGCCGAAAGAGGAATATTTTATGATCGCTCGGAGAAACCGCTCGTTACCAGCATTATGCGGGCATCATTTGCGGTAGATCCGAAAATAGCGAAAGACAGCGCGCGGTCCATTGCAAGGACATTCTCCCGTCTTTTCGGGAAAAGCATAAATCATTACCTCAAAATAATTAAAACCAACAACAGCGAATTCGAATGGCTCGTGCGATTTGTTGATATGAAGTATATGAATGTGATCCAGGCAAAAAACTATAGAGCGGTAAGAAGCGAAATAGAACCGGAGCGACTTTATTACTCCGAACAAATAGCAGGTCAGCTTATCGGTACCACGGACCTTAGAGATAGCGGTATTGCAGGACTTGAAAAATATTTCGAGAAAAATTTGTGCGGCAAAGACGGTTATGTTATTCTTCAGCGCGACGGACTGGGCCGGCTTACTCCATCAGTCGATTACCCGCGTGTCGAACCGGAGCATGGTCATAACATTCACCTTACTATTGATAAAGGGATTCAGGCGATAGCGGAGAAAGAACTTAAGAAGGGCGCCGAAAGGACCAAAGCGCGCGGAGGGATCGTGATTGTTCTCCAACCACAGACGGGTGAAATCCTTGCCATAGCACAGTATCCGCAGATCAATCCGGATACATATGGTAAATCCGATCCGGAGGATCAGAGGCTTCGCGCCGTATCAGATATCTTTGAACCGGGTTCCGTATTCAAAATTGTAACTGCTGCTGCTGCATTAGAGGATCATCTCGTTAGTTCGACAAAAAAAATCAATGCGGAGAACGGGCACTATCTGGCGCCAGTGCCCCGTTCCAGACCAAGACTCATCACAGATATCCATGAAGCCGACTTCTATACTTTTGAAGACGCGATGGCACACTCTAGTAACATCGTAATGGCTAAAATAAGTGATATTATAGGGAGCAAACGTTTTTATAAAATGGCTCGCAACTTTGGCTTCGGAACCAAAACCAACATCGAATTCCCGGGCGAGGACCAGGGCGTCCTGAAAAAACCGAAGGACTGGTCTGCGATGACGCTGAATTCACTCGCGTTCGGATACGAGGTCAGTGCAACACCCCTTCAAATTGCCTGCGCGTATGCAGCCGTCGCAAACGGTGGAAAATTAATGAAACCGACCTTATTAAAAAAGATAACCGACGTGTCTGGCAACATTATACGTGAGTCAAAGCCCCGGTATATCCGCACCGTGATTTCCCCATCAACGACCGAGACTCTCACCCGCATACTGGAAAGAGTGGTCGAAAAAGGAACTGGCACAAACGCACGGATCCAGGGAATGCGGGTGGCCGGAAAGACGGGAACCGCGAAGAAATACATTGACGGACACTACCAGAGCGACAAATATATAGCATCCTTTGCAGGATTTTTCCCCGCCGACGATCCCAAAATTGTCTGCCTCGTCATGATAGACGAACCGGACGGCAGTGAAATATATGGCAGCACGGTGAGTGCACCGATTTTCCGCGCCATAGCAGAACAGATAATGAACACGACAGATTTTCTACAGTCGACGAACACCCTTCTAACAGCCAGCAATCAAAAATCAGCCGCCTTTCCCATTTCTGGCAAAGATAATGACACAACGAAGGGTGTGATACCGAATGTTTGCGGGCTGAGTCTCCGCCGGGCTGTTGAAATTTTACGTGAACACAAATTAACGCCGAGCATTACGGGTTCGGGCATCGTCACCGATCAAGTCCCTGATGCAGGATCACAGTTAACCAGTAATCGCGTCGTCCGGCTGATCTGTCAGCCGAAAACATCTGCCGCTATCGGTTACCGTTGAACATGATACTTGCACAGCTACTGGATGGAGTTACCGTGACAAAGATGTTCCGAACCACTTTCGGACAATCGATTCATATGCAGGACCTCCACATCGATCACATACAATACGACTCACGGAGAGTGAAAGTGAATGACCTCTTCGTCGCGCTCCGCGGCAGTGACACTGACGGTCATAAATTCATCGCAGATGCGGTGAAAAACGGCGCAACAGCTATAGTCGTGGATAACGATACCGCAGCGCCTGATTCGTATTTTTTTCACTCGGGCGTAGCAAAGCTCGTTGTACCCGATACCCGGCAGGCGCTTGCAAGAATGGCCGCAAATTATTTTCACCATCCGTCAAAGAAGCTCACTGTAATCGGTGTAACCGGCACAAACGGAAAAACAACAATTACCTATCTCATCAAGTCGATCCTTGAGAAGAATAATATAAAGACAGGCTTAATCGGAACTATCGAGTATTGCCTCGGAGACACTGCTCTTCCTGCGTCACACACAACGCCTGAATCCCTCGAACTTAACGGATTCCTCTCACGCATGGTGAATGCGGGATGCTCGCATGCTGTCATGGAAGTTTCCTCTCACGCGCTTCACCAGCACAGGGTAGATGGCATACAGTTCAAAGCCGGGATTTTCACAAACCTCACACAGGATCATCTGGATTACCATGGCGACATGGATCGGTACTTTCAAGCAAAAAAAATGCTCTTTGAAAATCTTGCGCCGGAGGCATGGGGAATTATCAACATCGATGATCCGTGGGGCGGGAAATTCACAGAAGCAACGCGTGCGCACGTTCTCACCTATGGAACAACGCCTTCTGCAAGTCTCTACGCCAGGGACGTCGTTCTCTCTCTTAACGGAACACGTTTCACTATCGTCCATAACCACGGCACGACGGAAGTAGAATCGCAGCTGCTGGGACGCTTCAACGTCAGCAACATACTTGCAGCGGTCGGGGCGGGGATCGTTCTCGAGGTACCCGCGCATAATATCATTGATGCTTTACACCGTACAAGAGCCGTAAACGGCCGCTTCGAACAGCTTTCTTCACCAGCCGGCTGGACAACCATTATCGACTACGCTCACACGCCGGATGCACTTGAGAAAGTTTTGAAAGCCGTACACGATCTTTTCGCCTCAGACAGACACGGCCGAATCATAACCGTATTCGGTTGCGGCGGAAACCGCGACAAGGGTAAACGCCCCGTCATGGCTTCCATCGCGACCGCGCTTAGCGACATCACGATCATCACGTCGGATAATCCCCGTCATGAGGATCCGGACATCATCATTGATGAGATCATGAAAGGAGCTCGTCCGGGTTCCGCTGTATACCGGGAAGCCGACAGGAAAAGCGCCGTCATCAAGGCGCTTACTGTTGCCCAGAACGGCGACGTCGTTCTCATTGCCGGCAAGGGTCATGAAGATTATCAAATCACAGGGGACACGAAGATACACCTCAGCGATCGGGAGACTGTTGAGGAATATCTGCGCGGGCAATCATGACCATTACACTTCAGGACCTTATCGGCATTGATCACAGTGCAACTTACAACCTGGACACAGTGACCGCTCAGTCGGCATGCGGTGTGTCCACCGACTCCCGCTCGATCAGGGCAGGAGAAGTGTTCTTTGCTATCCGGGGCGACGCATTCGACGGCCATGCCTACGTCGGCGACGCTTTCAACGCCGGCGCCGCATGTGCAGTTATCGATCACAACGCCGACAGAACGACGTTTCTCGACAAGCCGATCATGGTTGTACGCGATACGGTACGCTCTCTCGGGGAATTAGCTCTCCTGCACAGAAAAAAATTTTCGATACCGATTATCGCCGTTGCCGGGAGTAACGGAAAAACCACAACAAAGGAGATGATAGCCTCGGTTCTTTCGACCAGGTATAACGTGCTTAAAACCGAAGCGAACCTCAATAACCACATCGGTGTTCCGAAAACTCTGTTCAATCTGCGGAACGACCATGAGATTGCAGTCGTCGAAATTGCAACCAATCATACCGGTGAACTGAGTTATCTCTGCGACATCCTGTCGCCGACGCATGGTTTGCTCACGAACATCGGCCGTGAGCACCTTGAGTTTTTCAAGAACATACAGGGTGCGGCCGAAGCGGAGGGGGAGCTTTTTAAGGCGCTCCGCCGTTCCGGCGCAGGTTTTGTTTACATAGATGATCCATATATCAAGGAACAGGCGCGTACGCTGAAGAAAAAAATCAACTACGGGTTTACAGGATCCGGCAGACATATCAGCGGAGAGATTATCGGATACAATGACGGCGGATGTGCTACGGTGAGTGTCCGGCAGAAAAACCGGAAGCCGTTCCGCATTCAGCTATCGGTCCCGGGTAAACAGGCGGCTTTGAATGCTTTCGCTGCTGCGGCTGTCGGCTGTACGTTCAAGATTTCGCCGAGAAATATTCAGACTGCGCTCCGGAATTTTATAAATGTCGGCAATAGGATGGAAGTTGTCCGTATCGGCGGAGTAACAATACTGAACGATACATACAATGCAAATCCGGATTCTGTGATCGGAGCGCTTGAAACGATGCAGACAATAAAAACGAACGGCAATAAAATTGCGATCCTTGCCGATATGCTGGAGCTCGGCGCCGCAGGGAAGAAGGAACATGAACGCATCGGCGAAATAATCGGAAAGATGGGAATAGAGTACGTGCTCACTTACGGACCGATGTCAAAATTGATATATGAGAATGCACAAGTAAAGATGAAAGCACACTACGAGCAGAAAAATATTCTTGCAGAGTATGCTGCGGAACTTGTCTCGGAAGGAGATATTGTCCTCGTCAAGGGCTCACGGGGTATGAGGATGGAAGATGTTGTAATTTTTTTAATGGAACGTCTGCAGAAAAAACGGGGCTGAAAACTCGATGCTCTACTATCTCTTAGATTACCTCAATCGTACGCTGAACCCTCCGGGATTTGGTATGTTCAAATACCTGACGGTCAGGGCGGGTGCGGCAGCACTTACGGCACTGATTATTGCTTTCTGGCTCGGTCCGAAGGTAATTCGCATGCTCAAGAAGCACCAGATAGGCGAGGCAGCCAAGGTCGAAGCGCCGAAGACACACCTCACAAAAGCCGGAACGCCTACCATGGGTGGATTAATTATCCTGGGCGCCATTCTCATTCCGGCTCTGCTCTGGGCAGACCTCTCGAACGGTTATGTGTGGCTTATAATTTTTGTGACCGCTGCGCTAGGGTTCGTCGGATTTTTAGACGATTATCTTAAAGTAGTAAAAAAGAAACCGAAAGGCCTGATCGAAGAATATAAGTTGTTCGGACAAATTGCGGTCGGACTTATCGTAGGATCCGTTATTTATTTCTATCCGCAATTTATCGATCCTGACCTCTGGAAGTTCAAGTCGGCTACTACCATGCCATTCTTCAAGGGCATGGAACTTGACTTTGGAATACTCTATATACCTCTCGTGATCTTCATCATTACGGCAACAAGTAATGCGGTAAACCTCACAGACGGTCTCGATGGTCTTGCGGCGGGTTTAGTGGGCATAGTCGGTATCACGCTGGCAATAATGAGTTATGTTTCAGGCAGGGCAGACCTCAGTCAGTATTTGACTATTCCATTCCTCCGCGGGAACGGAGAATTAACAGTGTACTGCGCTGCGCTTGTAGGGGCATCGCTCGGCTTTCTCTGGTTTAACGCTTACCCCGCACAGGTTTTTATGGGCGATACAGGATCGCTCGCCCTCGGCGGAGCAATAGGGGCGCTCTGCGTACTGATTAAGAAAGAGCTTCTCCTTCCGACGCTCGGCGGGGTATTCCTAATAGAAACATTATCCGTCATCATACAGCGAATGTACTTCAAGTATACGAAACGACGGTACGGCGAGGGACGGCGTGTTTTTGCAATGGCTCCACTGCACCATCATTTTGAAATGCGCGGATGGCCTGAGCCAAAAATTGTAACGCGGTTTTATATCATCGCGATTCTTCTCATGATTCTCAGCCTGGCAACATTCAAGGTCCGGTGAACGAGGTGATTACTCATGGACACTGATCAGCTTCTCACGGCACACAGCGCCAGGGGCACGATTGCCGGGAAAAAGGTTTCGATTCTCGGCATGGCAAGAAGCGGCCAGGCGGCAGCCATGCTTCTCCGGAAGAACGGGGCACAGGTTTTTGTAAGTGACAGCGGCTCAATGAACAATCTTCTGGAACCCGTAAAGATATTACAATCACTCGGGATTGATTACGAAATCGGGGAACACTCTCAACGTGTCCTCGATTCCGATCTGATTGTCGTTAGTCCCGGCGTTCCATCGGGCGAGCGCATCATCCAAGATGCGGAAGACAGAAATATTGCCGTCATCTCAGAACTCGAACTTGCGAGCTGGTACTGCCGCGCCCCGATCATCGCGGTTACGGGCACAAACGGAAAGACAACTACGACAACCCTTATCGGAAAAATATTTGAACACGCAGGAAAACCGCACCGCGTTGGCGGCAATATCGGAACGGCATTTTCCGGTTTTGCAGAAGAAATCGGCGAAAATGAAATCGCAGTGCTTGAGGTAAGCTCATTCCAGCTGGATCATATTCAGACGTTTCACCCGAAGGTATCTGTTCTGCTCAATATTACACCCGATCATCTTGACCGGTATAATCACGATTTTGAGAGGTACATCGCCTCGAAATGTCGGATCTTCGAGAATCAGACGAACGAGGATTACCTCATATACAATCACGATGACGAACAGACACGCGAACAGGTACGCCGACTCGCCAGTCTGCATGTGAAGGCTGTTCCTTTCAGCATCAGTCAGCGGTTTCCCGAGGGAGCTGTTATCGAGAACGGCGTACTCTCGACATTCATCGGTGGTCAGGAATTCCGGTTCCTGAGCGCCGATTCGGTCGGTATCAGGGGAGCGCACAATCTTTGCAATGCAATGGCTGCAACGCTTGCGGCTCAAATTTCCGGCGTCGAAAGCCGCGTCGCTGCAGAAACTCTTGCCCGCTTCAGCGGCGTGGAACATCGGCTGGAGTTTGTACGCGAGCTCAACGGAGTAAAATATATCAACGATTCGAAAGCGACGAATGTCGAATCGGTCTGGTACGCACTTCAGGCTTACCGTGAACCTCTCATTATTCTTCTCGGCGGCAGAGACAAGGGAAACGATTACGGAAAACTGCGCGAACCTGTTAAAGAGCATGTAAAAGCTATCATCGCCATCGGCGAATCAGCCCGAAAGGTATTTGAGGAATTTCATTCGGTCAAACCGGTTACGATCGCAGACTCGATGGAAGATGCAGTGAAAAAAGCGCGTACAACCGCAGTCGCAGGTGACATTGTCCTTCTCTCTCCAGCCTGCGCATCATTCGACTGGTTCCGCAACTATGAGCACCGCGGGCTCGTTTTCAAGGAGATAGTAATGTCACTCAAAAACTGATGTCGGAAAATAGAAATCATATCGACCTGACAATCCTCATCTGCGTGCTCGCATTGATGCTCCTCAGTATTGGTATTGTTTATAGTGCATCCGCAACGATATCCGCGGACAAAACGGGAAGCAGTGAGTCTTTCCTCACGAACCATGCTATAAAAGTTTTTCTCGGCATCATCTGTATTTTCGTTTTCATGCGTCTTGATTACCACAGACTCCAGCGCCTGACGAAGATGGTCCTCGTTATTTTAATACTTTTACTGTTCGCAACGACGGTTGCCGGTTTTGTTGCAAAAGGCGCTCAACGCTGGCTGAGGTTCGGTTTCATCGGATTTCAGCCCTCAGAGTTGGCGAAGTATGCTTTACTTTTTCACCTCTCTGCGCTGATTGTAAAGAAGGGTGAACTCGTACAGGATTTTAAGAGGGGATACATTCCCATGCTCACGTGGGTTGGTATGGTGACATTTCTCGTGATGGTACAACCAAACTTCAGTATGAGTATGCTGATCTTTTCTCTTGGTCTCATGATGCTCTATATCGGCAATGTCCGTGTAAAGCATCTGCTCGTCACCTGTGTTTCCCTTATACCCCTATTCGCGCTCTACATGATCATTCAACCATACCGTATGGAGCGGATCAGGGACTTTATCGATAGGATATTTGGCAACAACAGCGGACCCGGGCATCAGTTAATGCAATCCATCATTGCATTCGGGAATGGGGGTATCTTTGGCGTAGGTCCAGGAGAGAGCAAACAGAGAGATTACTTTCTGCCGGAAGCGTACAACGATTTTGTATTTTCCATCATCGGCGAAGAGTACGGTTTCCTGGGGACAATAGCGTTTCTGCTTATCTTTTCACTCATAATGTACAGGGGTTTCAAGATTGCAAAGTACGCGCCTGATCCGTTTGGCCGCTTCATCGTGATTTCCATAACATTGGCAATAACGTTTAATGCTCTGGTGAATGCGTGCGTTAGTGTCGGATTATTTCCGACAACCGGTCTGCCGATGCCATTTGTGAGTTACGGCGGTACATCCATGGTGGCATCAGCGTGCGCTATCGGTGTTTTGCTTAACGTATCGGCACAAACCGAAATGCACCCTCGCGCCCGGGAAATTCCGGTTATGGGCGATGTAAACGCCGATACCATCAATCCGAGAAAGGTGTACTGATGTGCCTTCGCTCAGAATTATATTTGCAGGCGGCGGGACAGGCGGGCATCTCTTCCCCGCTCTCGCGATCGCGGATGAAATCAAGAGAAGTACTCCGGATGCAGAAATACTTTTCATCGGTACGAAGGATAAAATTGAATCGCGGATCATACCCGGAACAGAATACGGTTTTCGGACAATCTGGATCAGCGGCTTCCACAGGAGTCTTCGTATGAGTAACGTCCTGCTCCCGCTGAAGATGATCGTCTCATTTCTCCAATCGTATTGGATCGTGCGTTCCTTCAAACCGCACGCTGTCGTCGGCACAGGCGGTTATGTTTCCGGTCCGGTTCTTCGGGCAGCGATACTGGCGGGGGTGCCGACCCTCATCCACGAGCAGAACAGCTACCCCGGAGTAACAACGAGGTTGCTTGCACCAAAAGTTTCAGAAATACATCTTACGTTTGAGAAAAGCCGTAAGTTCCTCAAAAGATCCGGAGCCATGTTCACATCAGGCAATCCGACCCGACTCTCACTGGAAAACGCGAACAGAGACGATGCTCTTAAATATTTCGGCTTTTCGACTACAGAGAATATGAAAACGATTCTTCTGTTCGGCGGCAGTCTGGGTGCACGTTCATTGAACGACGCGATGGCGTCTTCGGTCGCCCCTCTGATGGAGAAAGAAGTCAGGCTCATCTGGCAAACGGGCCGCGATGACTACGAACGCATCCGAGAAATTACCGGGCAATTCCCGGCCAATCGGATATGGGTAAACGCATTTATAGAACGGATGGACTACGCCTACGCAATCAGCGACCTTGTCGTGTGCCGTGCGGGTGCGACTACGATCGCCGAACTCACACGCCTTGGGAAGCCGTCGGTACTTGTTCCCTATCCTCATGCGGCGGCGAACCATCAGTTCGAAAATGCACAGACACTCTCAGAGGCAGGCGCCGCAGTCATTGTAACCGATCGCGAGATCCTCGATAAATTAGTTAGCACAATCACCGATCTGATCGAAAGTGAGCATCTCCAACAGATGAGTCAAAAAAGCAAGACTCTCGGCAAACCCGGAGCAGCATCAATAATAGCAAACCATGTAATACAACTCGCGCATAGATATGGAAGAGCATAAGTCACCGGCAGGTTCTAAAATATTCAAGTACAAGCTCGACTTTTACTACCAGCAGTCGCTTCTGTACCTGCTCACCCTTATTCTTTATGCAGGGATTCGGGGAACATTTAACTTCGAAAAATTGCCGTCGCTGGTATCAGATCCGCTTCTTTATATCATCATTCTTTTTGTCCTCATTTCATTCATTGTACTGCTGATGAATAAATCGCGTGATCGGAAACTCATTATCGCTTCCGACAAAATAATTTTTCATAACAAGTACCGTGAGCAGGAAATTGCAATCAGTGACATTGAATGGCTGCATATAGGCAGAGAGCGCAGGGTTCAGACTGCCGGAGCCTCACAGATAATCGTACTCAAGTGGAAGAGCAGGCGGCGGTTATTCAGGATTCGTGTGGGGCGGTACGAGCGAGAGAAGGAGCTCCTTGCTGAGATGCAGCGGATTTCTCAATTCGTACCACGCGGAAAACGTCAGATCTTCAGTCTACGGAACCAAATGAGAGGAAGGATACCGCAATGATGCAGTTCGTACAATTCATTATACTCGGGTTCGTGGCGGGGATAGCAAGTGGTTTACTCGGCATCGGAGGAGCGATAGTCCTCGTTCCGTCTCTTGTGTACATTTTTGGATGGAAGCAGCATCTGGCACAGGGAACGACGCTTGCGATGCTCACGATGCCCATTGTGATTCTCGGCGCCTGGCAGTACTACCGCGCGGGGAATGTCAATCTACAGGTTGCTCTCCTCATGGGTCTGGGTCTCTTATTCGGCGGATTCTTCGGCGGGTGGATTGCCAACAGTATTGATACAAATACGCTTAGGAAAATCTTTGGCGTAGCGTTATTCCTCATTTCACTGAAAATGATACTTGGAAAGTAACATCAAAGAATGTTCAGCTCAATTAAAAAATTGCATTTCGTTGGTATCGGAGGGATAGGCATGAGCGGTATCGCCGAACTCCTCCTCGATCAGGAATTTAGGGTCTCCGGTTCCGACCGCGCACTGAGTGAAATTACCGAACGTCTCCAGCAGCTCGGTGCAATTATTTACGAAGGTCACAAGCCGGAGCACGTTGCAGACGATGTTGACGCACTGGTATATTCATCTGCCGTACCGCCGGATAATGTTGAAATTCTTGAGGCACAGCGCCGAAAAATTCCGGTGATCCGCCGTGCGGAGATGCTTGCAGAGGTAATGCGCCTGAAGTACGGCGTGGGAATCGCCGGTACACACGGAAAAACAACAACAACCTCCATGATCAGTCTCGTGCTCATTGAGGGTAAATTAGATCCGACCGTTATTGTCGGGGGTCGGCTAAGCGGACTGGGGGGATCGAACGCAAGGCTTGGCAGGGGTGAATTCATCGTCGTTGAAGCAGACGAATTTGACCGATCATTTCTTTCCATTACCCCCACAATTGCAGTTTTGACTACGTTGGAGACGGATCACCTAGACTGCTACCGTGACCTAGAGGATATCAAGGGGGCATTTGTTCAGTTTGCCAGCAAAGTACCTTTTTACGGATTCGTAGTTCTATGCCTGGATGAACCTGCTCTTCAGGACATCATGCCGCTCCTGAGTCAGAAGAAGGTTATCGGTTACGGCTTTAATCCTCAGGCGGATGTTCAGGCATCTGATATTTCATACCACAACAACACGGCCATGTTCACCGTTGTTAGAAACGGAGCATCTCTCGGTCAAGTCACTATTCAACTTCCGGGAAAACACAATGTCCAGAATGCTCTGGCGGCAATAGCTGTGGGACTTGAGCTTAACATTCCGTTTGAAAAAGTGAAAACCGGAATTGAGAAATTTGCAGGCGTTAACCGCCGATGGGAGAAAAAAGGCGAAGTAGGCGGCATCAGCGTGTACGACGACTACGCCCACCATCCCACAGAATGCCGTGCAACTCTTGCGGGCGCGAAAGCAGGATGGAAACGAAGAACGGTATGTGTTTTCCAGCCTCATCTTTACTCACGGACAAGGGACTTTTACGAGGAGTTTGCCAAAGCATTCCTTCTTGCCGACGTACTAATCGTTACGGATATCTACCCGGCACGCGAGGAACCGATTCAGGGGATTTCAGGAGAACTCATCGTACATGCGGCAAAACGCTACGGACACAAGAATGTCCATTACGTCCCGATGAAGGGGGCGATTCCTGAACTCCTCCGCGGCATCGTGAAGAAAGACGACATCATTATCATCATGGGTGCCGGCGACATTTGGAAATTGAGCGCCGAGGTGTTATCTGCACTCTCACAGGATAATAAGAAAAAACGTGATTTGTGATAGGTATAGGTGAAATAAAAAAATTCTTCCGGGGCCGCATCGTGCTCAGCGAACCTATGAGTTCGTATACTACGTTTCGCATCGGCGGACCGGCAGATTACTACTTCGAACCGATGGACAGAGAAGACACGACGGCCATTGTACACTATCTCCAGGTACAGGGATTCCCTTTCGTCGCGATCGGACGGGGAAGCAATCTCCTGGTAAACGATGAAGGGTACAGAGGAGCGGTTGTGCATATAGAGACAGGGCTGAAATCGTGCAGAATCGACGGTGATAAAATCTATGTAGAAGCCGGCCTCCCGCTCAACCGTTTTGTCGATCTCTGCATTCAAAATTCGCTGAAGGGCGTTGAGATGCTGGCCGGAATTCCGGGAACGATCGGCGGAGCGATCATTATGAATGCGGGTGCATACGGCGGTGAAATATCGACATATCTTACAGATATAGAAATTATGCGTGACGGAACATGCACCATTCTACCGAAAGATGAGGCAAAATTCTCCTACCGGCACGCTTCATTCCAGAAACATGATGTCGTCGTAAGCGCACGATTCCGGATGCCAAAAGGAGACAAGGAAGAACTTGAGAAAATCCGGACCGAACTGATCCTCAAGCGGAATCGCAAACATCCTATTAACTATCCGAACTGCGGCAGCGTGTTTAGGAATCTGCCGGAATTACCGGCGGCAAAATATATCGAGGATGCCGGACTAAAGGGAACGCAAATCGGAAATGCACAGATATCCGAAAAACATGCGAATTTCATCATCAACCTCGGCAGTGCCACAGCCTCAGACGTGTACAATTTAATCGAGTTAGTAAGAAAGTCGGTTCTGGAAAAATTCGGAATACTACTGGAATTGGAAGTAAAACTGCTTGGATTTCCGGAATCCGGCACAGAGAAAGCAATACCGTGACCGAAAACGAAAACAGCGAAAACAGGAACAGCAGAACACATTCGACCAAGCGGCTGGGGTTATATCTCATGATACCTCTCCTTACCGGATTTATTGTTCTTTGTCTCCTCGCAGGTGAATGGCAAACATCATTACGAGTAGAACGCATAGAGATCGACGGTGCTCACATTCTTCCCCACCACTTACTGCTTGAAGCAGTAAAGGTACCAATGCAATCTCTTCTTGACACCGTTGATCTCTATCAAATTCAGAAACGATTAGAGGAACAGCCCTTTATCCGGTCGGTTACAGTTAGCCGTTTATATCCAGATGCGGTGCGCATAGAACTTACGGAGCGGCAACCTATAGCCTCCATCGGAAACTCTCATCTGCAATATATAGATACAGCCGCCGTTCTTCTGCCTGCCATCGAGACTGCAGTCACTCTCGACCTTCCCATCATAACGGGGATTCCCGATCTGAAAGATGCGGAAATCGGCACCAGGTTATCAAACGGCGAGGTGCGCACGGCGATTGAGCTGCTGCAGACGGCTCTTGTCGTTGACTCAAGTTTGTACCGTTTTATCTCCGAGGTACATATGAATAACGGGCAGGACATTGAATTGATTACGACAGAGCCTCCGGTTTCCATTATTATAGGCCGTGAAGATTTTCTCAAAAAATTATTGATTTTCCAAACATTCTGGAGTCAGTTCGTCAAGTCGGAGGATGTTCAGAAAGTGAAGCATTTTGACCTCCGATACAATGACCAGGTAGTAGTCAAATGGATTTCTGTGAATAATAACCAATAATCGATGCCGCAGAGGAACCTCATGAAGGAAACAAACGGAACAGAACCCGAAATTATTGTCGGACTTGATATCGGTACAACTAAAGTCTGTGCAGTTATTGCATCGGTTGATGAGAACGGAAAATTCAATGTACTTGGCGTGGGTCGGAGTCCTTCTGATGGACTCACGCGTGGAGTTGTAACCAACATTGACAAGACCGTTCGATCAATCCAGAGTGCAATCTCTGAAGCCGAGACACGGGCAGGAGTACGAGTTCAGTCCGTTATCGTAGGAATCGCAGGCGATCACATCCAGAGTTTCCAGAGCCGCGGTGTAATAGCGATCAGCGGACCCGAAAATGAAATCACGAAAGCTGATGTCAATCGGTTGATCGAAGACACAAAGCGTGTTGCTCTCCCCTCGGATCGGAGGATCATACATGTTATTCCGCAGGAGTTTATAATCGACGGACAGGACGGTGTAAGCGACCCGGTCGGCATGGCGGGAGTTCGGCTTGAGGCAAATGTTCACATCATCACCGGGCTCGTAACAGCGGCGCAAAACATCTTCCGGTGTGTACAGCGTGCAGGACTCAACATCAGCGATATGGTTCTTGAACCGCTCGCATCGAGCTATGCAGTTCTCGACGAAGAAGAGAAGGAAGTCGGGATTGCCCTCCTCGACGTCGGCGGGGGTACCACCGACCTTGCGGTTTTTGAAGACCGTACAATCCGCTACACGGCGGTCATTCCCATAGCCGGCAATCAGGTGACGAACGATATCCGCCGGGGTTTGGGCATACTCACGGAGCAGGCAGAAAAACTCAAATGTCAGCATGGTTTTTCCTATCTGCCGGCTGTAGTCGATAATGAACCGATTACCCTTCCCGGGATCGGCGGAAGACCTCCGCTGGAAATCGACAAAAAGCTCCTCGCACAGATTATTCAGCCGCGTATGGAAGAAATTTTTGAAATTGCTGCAATGGAGATCAAGCGGTCCGGATATTCCCGGCATTTATCCGCGGGTGTTGTGCTCACGGGCGGCGGCTCGCTGGTCAAGGGTGCGGCCGATCTCGCGCGCGAGGTGCTGGGTTTGCCGGTAAAGATCGGAATACCCGGCGGTTTCAGCGCAGGACTTGTGCGCGAGATAGAGAATCCCATCTACGCAACCTGTGTCGGACTCGTTCTCCACGGCTTGCGGCACAAGGAAAAGACACCCCTCAATTTTAAGAACGGAAAGGAAGGCGGATCGATCAGAAAAATCTTCGGAAAAATGAAAAGCTGGTTTGATGAACTATAACAAGAAAATTAGATAACATAAATATTATAATTCACCACAAACAATACAGGAGATACGATAGTGATAGAGCTCGATAATTACTTCAACCAAGGAGCAAAGATCCGTGTGGTCGGTGTCGGCGGCGGCGGCGGCAACGCCGTAAACAGCATGATCGACAAACGACTGGCGGGAGTTGATTTCTTTGCCGTTAATTGCGATCTGCAGGCACTCGAACGCAATAAGGCGCCGAATAAAATCCAGAT